>DASQBW010000269.1:0-6062 GCA_035635015.1 Draconibacterium sp.
GGTTCGTACAATAATTGTTGATTCTACGGTTACCTGCCGCATGAAAAAAGCCGACGTGGTTTCGGCCGATAAAATTTCTGCCGGCGATGTTATTGTTGGCCTGTCATCATCAGGAACGGCAACCTACGAAACAGAGTACAACGGCGGAATGGGAAGTAACGGACTGACTTCTGCCCGCCACGATGTTTTTGCCAATTACCTGGCCGAAAAATATCCGGAAAGTTTTGATCCTGCAGTTCCTGCGGATTTGGTTTATTCGGGTGGAAAGAAATTAACCGAGGCTGTTGACGGTTTGGATATTGATGCCGGTAAACTGGTGCTTTCGCCAACACGAACTTATGCACCGGTTATTAAAAAAGTGCTTGATAAGTACCGCTCGAATATTTCAGGAATGATACATTGTTCGGGAGGAGCGCAAACAAAAGTTTTGCACTTTGTCGACAATGTTCATGTGATTAAAGATAATATGTTCCCGGTGCCACCGCTCTTCAAATTAATTCAGGAGCAATCGGGAACCGACTGGAAAGAAATGTACAAGGTGTTCAACATGGGGCACCGTTACGAAATATACTGCAGTGCCGATGTGGCCAACGAGATCATTGAAATCTCAAAATCGTTTAACATCGACGCACAAATTATTGGAAAAGTTGAACCTTTCGAAGGCAAGAAATTAACAATTACGTCGGAGAAAGGCGAGTTCATTTATTAAAGAAAACCATGGCAGAATACGCATTATTAGAAAAATTTGAATCGATAAAGCACCGCTTCTCGGAAGTAGAGCAGCAGATTACCGACCCTGAGGTGATTGCTGATATGCAGCGTTACGTAAAGCTAAACCAGGAATATAAACACCTGCAAAAGTTAGTTGCAAAATTTCAGGAGTATAAGAACATGGTCGATAATATATTGACCGGAAAAGAAATGCTGGCCGAAGAAACCGATGAAGAAATGCGCGAAATGGCGCGTGAGGAAATCGAGGAGTCGGAAAAGCGCATCCCTGAAATTGAAAAAGAGGTTAAACTATTACTTGTTCCTGCTGATCCGGAAGACGCCAAAAATGCCATTCTCGAAATCCGTGCCGGTACAGGTGGCGATGAGGCAAGTATTTTTGCCGGCGATCTTTTTCGCATGTACACCAAGTTTTGCGAGCAAAAAGGTTGGCGTATGGAAGTAACCAATGCCAACGAAGGTACTGCTGGCGGGTTTAAAGAAATTGTAGCCAATATTACCGGTGAAGGTGTTTACGGCGTAATGAAATACGAATCGGGAGTGCATCGCGTACAACGTGTGCCACAAACCGAAACACAGGGCCGTGTGCATACTTCGGCAGCAACTGTGGCAGTTTTACCGGAAGCCGATGAGTTTGATGTGGAATTAAGAACCGAAGATATCCGTCGTGATGAATACTGTTCGTCGGGTCCGGGTGGACAGTCGGTGAATACCACCTACTCGGCAATTCGTTTAACGCACATTCCAACCGGAATTGTGGTGACTTGTCAGGATCAGAAATCGAAGCTGAAAAACCTCGATAAAGCGATGGCAGAATTGCGTACCCGTTTGTACAACATGGAGTACCAGAAATACATCGACGAGATTTCGTCGAAACGTAAAACAATGGTTTCTACCGGCGACCGTTCGGCAAAAATCCGTACGTACAACTGGCCGCAGGGAAGGGTTACTGATCACCGTATCAACCTTACATTGTACAACCTGCAGGCAATCATCAACGGCGAAATCGATGAGATCATTGAAAAACTGATGATCGAAGAAAACGCCGCAAAACTAAAAGAAGCAGAAATTTAAACAGAACTTTTAATGAGTAGGAACTTCCGGCTCCGGGCTTCGTACTTCTAACTTTTTATCATGAATCAACAGCAACTATTTGAACAGATCCAAAAAAAGCGCAGTTTCCTGTGTGTTGGTTTGGATACCGATATTCAAAAAATCCCGCAACACCTGAAAGATACATCAGATCCGATATTTTCATTCAATAAAGAAATTATTGATGCCACTGCAGAATTTTCGGTGGCCTACAAAACCAACCTGGCGTTTTACGAAAGTTTGGGATCGAAAGGAATGGAAAGCCTGGAAAAAACGGTGATGTATGTAAAATCGAAATACCCTGAAATTTTTGTGATTGCCGATGCCAAACGTGGCGATATTGGCAATACATCGAATTTATATGCACGGGCATTTTTCGATCAGCAGGATTTTGATGCGGTTACCGTTGCACCTTACATGGGCGAAGATTCAGTGAAGCCGTTTATGACTTACCTCGATAAATGGGTAATTCTTTTGGCACTAACATCAAACAAAGGAGCTTACGATTTTCAATTTATTGAAGGCAAAGAAAGTGGCGATAAGCTGTTTGAGACCGTTTTAAAAACTTCACAAAACTGGGGAACTACAGAAAACCTGATGTATGTAGTAGGCGCTACAAAAGCAGAGAAGCTGAAAGAAATTCGTGAGATTGTACCTGATCACTTTTTATTAGTACCCGGCGTTGGCGCACAGGGCGGTAGCTTGCAGGAAGTAGCTAAAAACGGCATGAACAGCAAATGTGGTTTACTGGTGAATTCATCACGTGGAATTATTTATGCATCATCAGAAACCGATTTTGCGTCGAAAGCCGGTGCCGCAGCTGAAGAAGTTCAGAAAGAAATGGAAGTATTGCTGCAGGAGGCCGGATTGATTTAGATCTTAGATAACGCAAACATAAAAAAGGGATGTCGTTTAGCGGCATCCCTTTTTGTTTTCGTCCTGAAATAAACTCAGGGTGACGTTATATCTGTTCCCAGCCATTTCTGTAAGTATGCCTGATCCATTCTTCTGCTGTCCCCTGCGCTGGTAAAGAGGTGTAATTGTTATCGAATTTTGGTAATCCATCACTAACTTCGAATTGGTCTCTTGTAAGTATTCGTATAGTGTCTGATGATCCAATATTATTGAAACGAATATTTGGCCCATCCCATTGGAGTTTTCTCTGCAAGCTTTGCAAACGAACTGCCAGAATTCCAAGAAGCACCATCTCGTTTAACGGCCCGGCGTAGTCAAAATTCGATGAAGCCTCAACGCGTGCATCTTTACTTTCTTTACAGGCCCTAATCCAGTCTTGTTCGTGCCCGCCTTCCATAGCATTCGAAATGCGCCGAATCGACCTTTCCGGTTGTTGAAAATGATCCATCTCTGTTGTTGGCAATAAGCTTGGGTTAGAAGCATAAGTACCACACATGATCTTTCCTTTAGTTCCGTAGAAAATACAACCACCTCCATCGTCGCCCATTTGTTCGCCGTCTTTTAATTCATCAGGGCGGGGAGGCATAAAACCACCGTCGTACCAATTTACTGTAACTTCGGGCATGGCAACTTTTGGCAGGTTATCGCGCCGATCGAATTCGTAGCGAACAAACTCTGCATTTGGTGCCGAAACGATGTTGAATGGCGTTGAACTGCCTTCAACTGTTTTCGGATATTTTAACATTAATGCTTTAAAAACAGGGTCAAGAATATGGCAACCCATATCGCCGAGTGCTCCGGTTCCAAATTCCCACCAGCCACGCCAGTTCCACGGGTGGTAAACCGTGTTGTATTCGGTAAATTTTGCAGGTCCGATAAATAGATTCCAATCCAATGTCTTTGGAACTCTTTTGCTTTTTTCGGGTTGGGTTAAATTTTGTGGCCATTTTGGGCTGTTAGTCCAGGTGTCAACGTGTGTCACCTCTCCAATCGTTCCTGCCCAGATCCATTCGCAGATTTGCCGGATACCGTCGGCCGAATTTCCCTGGTTACCCATTTGTGTGGCAACGCCGTAACGTTGGGCGGTTTCAGTTAAAATTCGCGATTCGTAAACGGAATGCGTCAGCGGACTCTGCAGAAATACATGTTTGCCTTCTCGCATGGCCATTAAAGCCGGCAAGGCGTGCGTGTGATCCGGAGTAGCAATCATAACCGCATCAATGTCTTTTTGCTCTTCCAGCATCACCCTGAAATCTTTGTATTGTTTGGCGCGGTACCAACGGGCAAATGCAGTCGCTCCTGCATAGTCCCAATCGACATCGCATAAAGCAACGATGTTCTCTGTTTCCATAAACTTAAGGTTGGTAAAACCTTTTCCTCCAACACCAATTCCGGCAATGTTGAGTTTGTCGCTGGGCGCTTTATGGCCTAGGCCTGCAATAACATTCGAGGGAAGAATTGTGGCAGCGGAAATACCCATCGCCGTTGTACCTATGAATTTTCTGCGTGATAAATTGCTCATTTTCTTGTTATCAAAAAAATACTCGGAAAAATAGAAAAAATCTTAAGCTTAACCTACTGTTTAAGGTTTTTGAAGAAAGATTAACACTAATTTGCCATCCCCCCAAAAAAAGAAGCGACTTATTAAAGCCGCTTCTTTAAAGTTTCATGGCGTTGAAATTATTCTAGACTACTCAATTGGCAGGATAACTGCATCAATAACATGGATGATTCCATTTGATGCCGAAATATTAACAAACCCGGGAACAAGGTTTGCAGTATTTCCGACTGCCCAAATTTTCAGGTCTTTGTCAACGTTGAAAGTAGAACCTTCCAGTAGCGTTTCAATTGTTTTTGGATTCTTTTTAGGAACTACACTATTTGCAGCTCTTCTTCCATCAGTTACATGATATAGTAAAACATTCAAAACTAAATCGGCCGGAAGGTCACTAATGCTTTCCACACCCAAAGCATCGTAAAGAGCCATAAATGCGTCGTTGGTAGGCGCAAAAACCGTGTACTGATCAGTACCGTTCAAGAACATGTCAACCAATTCAGTTTCCAGTTGCTCATCAACATAAAAGAGCGCACCAACTAATTCTGAGAATCCGGCGTCGATGGCAATTGCTGCAATGGAGGCATCACCCGGAGGTAACGATTTTCCTGCTTTGAGCATTGTGTCATCACTGAATTCACTTTGAGCGATGTAATCATCATTTTCTTTTTCACAGCTTATAAATGCCATACTTACAATAATTGCTGCGGCGAAAGCTAAACTTCTTAAGCTTACCATTCTTTTCAAATTTACTGTTTTCATTGTTGTAGATTTTATGAGTTTAAAAATGTATACAATGAAAAACAGCAATTCGAATAAAATGTTTAATAATAAATAATAAAAAATAAACAAAATATTGCAATATGTGCTAAAATAACTCCAAATAACCTATTAATAAAGCAATATGCGAAAAATGTTAAAGAAAGTTAATGAATTGATATTTGGCAATATGTGTAGATTTGTTACAATAAAAAAACCGAACTGAGAAGTCCGGTTTTTAATGCGATATAGTATAAGCCACTAACTTGCTTTTAATCGTCTGATACCCGATTTGTCAATCTGACTTTCGGCGTATTCTTTGGTGATGCGCAATTCTGAAATTTCATCTGAAGGTGCATCAAACATGGCATCGTTCATAATGTTTTCACAAATCGAACGCAAACCACGTGCACCCAGTTTAAACTCAATTGCTTTGTCAACAATATATTCCAAAGCCTCTTCGTCAAATTCCAACTCAATCTCATCCAGTTTAAACAGCTTTTTGTACTGCTTTATAACAGAATTTTTTGGCTCAGTTAAGATGCTGCGCAGTGTTTCTTTGTCCAGCGGATTTAAATAAGTAAGCACTGGCAAACGACCAATGATTTCCGGAATTAGCCCGAATGATTTTAAATCCTGTGGCGAAACATATTGTAACAAGTTTTCGCGCTCAATGCGGTCGGCATCTTTTGCAGCACTATAACCAATAACTTTTGTGTTTAGTCGGTTGGCAATTTTGCGCTCAATACCATCAAACGCGCCACCACAAACAAACAATATATTCTTGGTATCAACTGGAATCAGCTTTTGTTCCGGGTGTTTACGTCCTCCTTGCGGCGGAACATTTACAATCGAACCTTCCAGCAGTTTTAACAAACCTTGCTGAACACCTTCGCCGGAAACATCGCGGGTGATAGATGGATTGTCGCTCTTGCGTGCAATTTTATCCAGCTCATCAATAAAAACGATGCCTCGTTCAGCTGCTTCTACATTGTAATCGGCAGCCTGTAGT
>DASQBW010000270.1:0-2037 GCA_035635015.1 Draconibacterium sp.
TCGGTGATCCGATCTTCTTCTTTCACTATTTTATGAAATGGTGTCCCTGGAATTGGGATCGAAATAGATAACAAAATTGTACTTGGATCGATCTCTTCCAGTTTTTCCGGAAGTTTATCGTAGTATTCTTTCGTGTCTTCATCCAGTGCGATCATCATCCCTGTAAACGTTAAAATGCCTCGTCTTTTCAGTTTCATAAATAGTTCTTTGTATTCGGCAGTTTTGTTCTGTTTTTTATGTACAAAGGCCAGACTGGGTTCGTTTAACGATTCGAGACCAATAAAAGCCAGCCCACAGTGTGCTTGTTCAAGCAAGTCGATAAACTCATCGTCGTGAAGACAATCAAAACTAAACTGTACACCCAGTGACCATAATTTCAACTTTGCAATTTCGCGCAATAGGTTTTTGGCATAATTTAAGTCGCCACCCAGGTTATTGTCTTGCAGCATTGCAATTTTTCTTTTCAGAAGCGGGAGTTTTTGGGTAGAACGCAGATCGTTAATCACATCAGCAATTGGTCGTTTTCTATGTGGAGCAGGATTAATATTTAGCTGGCAATAACTGCATTTGTAAATACATCCGCGTGTTGCTTCGGTTACCACTGGCACCGTAAAATCTTTCTCAATCAAATCGTAGCGAGGAGGAGGAATGTTCTCGAGTGGAGGTGCAAAAGGAGCATAGTAAGTTTTTTTTAACCGATTATTTAGCAGGTCGTGAACAACAGCCGGCCAAATTTTTTCTGCTTCTCCAACCACGGTGGCATCCATGTATTCCTCTATTTCTTCAGGGAAAGTTGATGCATATCGTCCACCTGCTATCACTTTTTTCCCTTTTTCCCTGAATCTTCTGGCAACATCAATGGCATGAGGGGCACAAAAGTCCATAAAACTAAGTGCGATATAATTGGCATCCGTTTCATAGTTAATTGGGCGGATCATTTCGTGCAGCAATTCAATTTCAACTACGGGAGGTGTTAATGCAGCAAGTAATGCACCCGAAATAGGTGGTGCCGGTGATTTGGCAAAATAGGTCCGTTCGTCTCCCAGGTTCTGAAACAATACAATTATAAGCAGTTTTGGCTTTTTCATGACTTTAGTTTTTTAATAATGCACCGGCTCTTTTTCGAAAATAAGCTCTGACAAATCCCGGGAATAGTGCAGCCACTTTTCCCAGTAATTTTCCACGCAGAGAGAGTTCAGTTTCTGCTTTATTTCTTCTTATTTGTTGTACTATCCGACGGGCAACATCTTTAGCTTTTGCCATTCTGTCGTGCCGTAAATGTGCTCCCGGTAAAAATTTTTCGTTTCTGAAAAATCGGGTTTGGGTGTAATCGGGTGCCACATGCAAGACCGAAATTTTTGTATTTGCAAGTTCTGCCCTTAAGGTTTGGCTGTAAGACCTTAAAGCCGCTTTACTGGCCGAGTAGGCCACATAACATGGCATGCCGTAGAGTGCAGCGATCGACGATATAAATACGATCATGCCGGGACTATCTTTTTTGAAATGGGGAAGTGAATGATAAGTTAAATTAACGGCTCCTAAAAAATTGACATCCAGAATTTGTTTATAGAATTTTGGTTTGGTGTTTTTTATTGGACCGTAAATTCCGATGCCGGCATTGTTAATTAAAACATCAATTGGCTGCTCTTCCGGTGACAGTTGTTTCAAGGCATTTTTTACTACCGTTTCTTTCGAAATATCGCAACTGATTATAATTGGTTCGCGAAGTTGCGGATTTGCTGAAGTGACTTCACTCCTGACTTGTTTTAAAGCATCCAGGTTCCGGGCCATAAGAATCAGATTGGGATTGTATTTCGCCAGTTCAAAACAAAGTTGTTTCCCGATACCTGATGAGGCGCCGGTAATGATAATTCGTTTATTTTTCAACTCAAACATAATTGGTCAGATCTGTCTTTTTTCAGGTCGAAACAACAAAACCAATTCAAACATCAAGTAATAGCACAAGGCAAAAAGGTACCAATCGGGTTGAAAAGTGATCGTCATTGCCAGGTGCCAGAGAATAAAAGCTCTTACCGT
>DASQBW010000271.1:0-2316 GCA_035635015.1 Draconibacterium sp.
CGGGTGTAATTTCTGATGATTCAGAAAAGTACGGTTTAAAAGCCAATCCAAAAGGAATTGACGCCGATAAAACAACCTATCAAACTTCTGAAGAAAAGGTTTTCGCCATTGGCAATGTTTTGCGTTCATCGCGGTTGGCAGTTCGTTCGGTTGGTCAAGGTAAAGAAGTGGCTTTTTCAGTTATGCAGTTTTTGGCTGGGCAGGAGATAAAAGGTGAGCCACGTTTATTTAATTCGCGCTTCGGAAAGATGGTTGCCGATGAGTTTGCCGAATACCTGAAAGAATCGGTGGAAGGTAAACGGAAGATTCCGGAACAAGGAAAGAATGACGGTTTTACAAGGGAAGAAGCGATTGCTGAAGCAAAGCGGTGTTTGCATTGCGATTGCCGCGCTATAGATAATTGTAAACTGCGTGAATATTCCGATCAGTATCAGGTGGATCAGAAACGCTTTAAAACCAGCGAACGCCGAAAGATTACAAAAGAGATCAATCATGATGTGGTGATTTATGAACCACAAAAATGTATTAAATGCGGAATTTGTGTGCGCCTCACCGGGAAATACAAGGAGAAGTTTGGTTTTACTTTTATTGGCAGAGGTTTTGATGTGGAGATTGGCGTTCCGTTTAACGAAGACCTGAAACTGGGCTTGACCGAAACAGCACGAAAAGTTGCTGAAGGTTGTCCAACCGGCGCAATCTCGTTGAAGAATGATGAATAAAGAATGTCGATTAACGATTTGAGAATGAGTCGGCAGTTGACAAATTGCAATAGGCAAAACGCTATTGTGTCCTTATGTGTCTATTGTGGTTCAAAAAAATAGAAATGTTGAGTGTTGATTAACGATTTTAGAAGCAAATCTGCAATCGAAATTCGTTAATCAATATTCGCAAATCAAAGAATCTATGAAGTATTGGATAGTTACGTTTTTAATAATAATGAGTTTTGGAGCTGTTGCTCAGCCTTCCGATTCGTGGCCCATTTTTCGCGGAGAGCAGCATCTTACTGGTGTTTCAAAGACCACATTGCCGGATTCTCCAAAGCTTTTATGGACATACGAAACCGGAGATAATATCAAATCGGCACCTGTTGTTGCCAATGATAAAGTCGTGATTGGCGCAACCGATGGGTTTGTTTATTGTGTTGATACTTCGGGTGAATTATTGTGGAAATTCAATACTGAAAATTCGATTGAAGCGCCTGCTCTTATTCTGAATAATACGGTATACGTTGGGAATTTGGATGGGATGCTATTCGCACTAAATCTCGATAATGGCGAAAAACTATGGGATTACGAATGTGAAAACCAGATCGTAGGCTCGGCAAACTGGTGGGCAGAAGATGGAAAAACCTATATTTTTATGGGCAGTTATGATTATTACCTGCATTGTGTTGATGCCAAAACCGGTGAGCTGAAATGGAAATACGAGTCGGATAACTTCATCAACGGAGCAGCGGCCTGTGCCAATGGGAAAGCCATATTTGGTGGCTGCGACGGATATCTTCACGTGGTTGACGTAACGACAGGTGAGCTGGTGAAAAAAATTGATGTGGCAACTTATGTGGCCGGATCGGTTACCATAGAAAACGATAAAGCTTATGTGGGTGATTACGATGGCCGCTTTTTTCAGGTGGATATAAAAAATGATAAAACAACCTGGGAGTGGTCAGACGAAAAAACCAACCTACAGTTTATTGCATCGCCGGCTTTGTTAGGCGATAAAGTATTAACGGCCAATCACAACAAGTTTTTATACTGTTTCAATAAAAATACAGGAGAGAAACTTTGGGAATACAACACCGGTCGACAGGTGGAAGCCTCGCCGGTAATTGTTAAAAATAAGGTAATTGTGGCGAATATGCGTGGCGATTTGGCAATTGTGAACCTTTCGGATGGAAAGCCTGTTTGGACTTATGAAATAGGAAGCCAGATCATTAGTAATCCTGCGGTAGCCAACGGAAAGCTCTTTGTTGGAGCTTACGATGGCAACATTTATTGTTTTGGCGAATAAAACCGAACACAAAGACTCAAAGCCACCAGGCAAATTTATTATTATTGTTTTTGTGTTGGTGATAATGAGATGAAGGTGGTTCTCCGTTAGAAAGAAGCCTTGACAGGAGTGAAAGAGGAGTATATTGACAGTTTTGGGAGCTGGAGTTATACGAACGAGAAGAAGCTAAAAATCTTCGTGACTTAGTGTCTTCGTGTTAAAAAGGAACAAGATGAATATAATTCAAATCATACCCGGATCAGGTGGCAGCTTTTATTGTGGTAATTGCTTGCGCGACAGCAAATATGTGGATGCCTTGCGAAAACT
>DASQBW010000272.1:0-4543 GCA_035635015.1 Draconibacterium sp.
AAAGAAAAAATTCAAAATCTATCTGATAAATATAGCTAGTCCTTAAAAAAACTAATGTTTTTTTTCATCACGAAGTTCCATTTCGTGATGCCATATTTTATTTGCATTGTGAAATTGTTTAATCATTAAAAGTAAATAAATATGAAACAAGAAAAAGCCAAGTTGACAATCAAAGTTCTAATCGAGAACGACAGAATTTATTCGGAAGAATATAATCCGAATCAGAAAGTACAAGTTATTGTAAACAAGACTTTAGCTGACTTAAAAATTGATGCCGAAGGTCGCGAATTACGTCACGAAGACGGAACTCCAATTACCGACTTCAATCAGACAATTGCTGAAGCCGGAATCGAAAATGAAGAAACACTTCGTTTTTTCAAAAAAAGTTCGAAACCTGACCGTGATAAAGGATTTGCATAATGGAAACACACGAATGGCACAAGCACCCTTCCTTCAAGAATCTTTTTGAAAGTGAAATAAGCATTTTAAAAAGGGGCTTGAAGGGAGACTTCAAGCTTTATAAATTAGAAGTACCTAAAGACATCGGAGCAAGAGTTGAAGCTTTCGGTGAATTGAAGTTTGGTACAAATCATAAGCAAAAAGTAAGAATAATATTTCCCACAAAATACCCTTATGCCGCACCGAGTATTATAGCATGTAACTATAATGTTGATGAAAAGGGTAACATAACTAGTCAAATTCAACTGACGTTATTCGGAAAAGGCAACCAATATACTGATGGGAAAATGTGCTTAATGCGGACAGAACAATGGGATAAAGAAAAGGACAACATTGGTTCAGCCATGAGACGTGCGCAAAGCTGGCTAAAATCAGCTACCTCAAAAGAAGGTTTTAAAAAAGAAGAAATAGTTGAAGAGTTCCCTTCAATCATGGAACATGTAGGCCAAGTTTTGATTCCTAAAGATATTCCGTTACAACCAAATATTAATTCTGGAAATTTTATACTTACACAATTTAAACCCAATAATTACATCTTAGAATCTAATTTTTTACCTGAATCCACTTTCAAATTAAATGTTGGTCAAGAAAGTTTTAGATGGTATAGGCTTGATGAAGGCATTACTTTAAAAACTATTTTCCCAACCTTAACTGGTCAAGACATAATAAATCTGTATGCCAAGTATTTAAGTGAAAATATAAATGAAGGTGATAATGTAAAAAAAATAGCTTTGTATTTACCAAGTGAAACTTGCAAATGGCATTTTTTCAAGGTTGTAACACAAAAACAAGGAAATCAGATTCTTGTAAACCCTCCAATTTATTATATCTCACGCAATATTAGTCAAGAACTATATTTGAGAACAAAAGATATATTCGACGATAAAATATTAGCAAAGAAAAAAGTAACTATTGTAGGCGTTGGTGCTATTGGAAGCGAAGTCGCAATATCATTGGCTAAAAATGGAGTTGGTCATTTCAATTTATTCGATATGGATAAATTTGAAATTGGTAATTCCGTTCGACATGCTGCTGACCTATTTTATATTGGTGAGCATAAAGTTAATGTTGCAAAGCAATTGATTCTTCGCTCAAATCCGAATCTCACTGTTAACACGTTTAACACTGATGTATTAAATGATAACGGGTTATTAGAAAGCAGCCTCAACAACAGTGACTTATGCATTGTCCTAACGGCAGAAGATTCTGTAGAATATCTTATCAATGATTTTTATCAAAAAAACTACAATATTCCATTCATCTTTGCAAGGGCATCTATGGGTGCTTTTTCAGGTGCTATCCAAGTTGTCGATTCTCAAAGTGCTTGTCTAAAATGCTTAAGTCTGTATAACGCCGATACACTGCCAAAGCCAATCAGTGAAATAAGATTATCCGAACTAACTCCTGAGTATGGCAGCTGTTCTAGCCCAGCTCTTCCTGGCTCAGAAATAGATACAAAAGAAATTGCACTTCAGGTCTCACGTGTTGCCATGCAATGTTTGCTTAAAGATGAAAAGTCTACCTATCCAGAGTTAAAAAACAAACAATATTATTGGCATGGTCCTTACGGCTCATCAGAAAAAGAACCGTTTACTTGGGAAATGAAAAACATTGAAAAGCATAAAGATTGTCCAATATGCCACTAACAAGAATTAAGTTTAGCTCCCAAGCGCTTGATTTATTTAAATCAGAAATACTAGAATATGGTAGAATAGAAACAGGAGGTGCACTTGTTGGCTATACTTCGGGTAATACAATATATGTTGAGAAAGCATCAAATGGAGGTAAAAATGCAATTCACGAGCCTCTATATTTCAAGGCTGACCCCAATTACATTGATATGTTCATTGACATGGAAATTGCAAATTCTCAAGGCCAACTTCGATATTTAGGTGAATGGCATACACACCCAGAGGCTATACCGGCTCCAAGCATCAAGGATTTACAATCATTAGATGAAATTGCTGATAGTACAGGGGATTTCTGTGTGTTGTTAATAATTGGTTCAATAGATTTTAAAACCAATTTGTTTTTTGAGAAGTCAATCTCAATTTTGAAGTTGAAAACTGAAAGTTCCTTTATTGCTCTAATATTTTAGCGGGTATAACTGATCCAATGTTTCATTCTTTTTCAGGATTGTCTATCAACTTTTCCGATATTTATTAAAGAATGCCCCAAGCTAAGGTGTCTTGTTCTTCTGAACAGATTTATAGCCAATCGGATTTCGCTCAACCTTCTCTGGCTTTTTCATTAGTTCCGTTAAAGCCTGGTAGATTTCCGAAAACTGAGCATTGGTACTAATTTCAAGCTGCTCAATTCTTTTAAGAAGCTCCTCGTAACCGAGTGCCATTTGCCTCATTAATACAAATGCCCGCATAATCGAGATATTGATTTCAATGGCAGTTGAAGAACGTAAAACACTTGAAAGCATAGCAACTCCCTGCTCTGTAAAGGCCATTGGTAAAGCCGGGCTGAACCGAACCGATTCCGGGAGCTTATCACAATTTGTGATAAGCTCTGTCCATTCTTCTTTGGTAAGTTGAAACATAAAATCGCGAGGAAATCTCGACATATTTCTTTTAACAGCTTGTTTTAAAGTTCTTGTTTCAACATCATAAAGATTGGCAAGGTCAAAGTCAAGCATTACTCTAAATCCCCTTATTTCAAATATCTTGTTTTGTATTAATTCTAATTCCATTATAGCTTTTTTTGAGTGAGTGCATTTCCCATTGTTCCAAGTTTCTTTGAAAGATTTTTCATGTCATGCCCAATCTTCTGGTCTGTTATCCGGGCATAAATCTGAGTGGTTTTTAAACTTGTATGCCCTAACATTTTACTAACTGTTTCCAATGGGACACCTTTAGCAAGGGTAACAGTAGTTGCAAAAGTGTGCCGGGCCAAATGAAAAGTTAAATTCTTTTCAATGCCACAGACATCTGCAATTTCTTTTAAGTAACCATTTAATCTTTGATTGCTTATTACCGGAAGGACATAGCCACCATCTAACTTTCCCTTATATTTATCTAAAATCAGTTTTGCTATTTTTAGAATTAGAACATCGGATTGCACCCCGGTTTTTTCCCTTTTCTTTCTTATCCAGAATGTACCGTCAAAAGCCTTTTGAATATGTTCGTTCTTTAATTTTTTAACATCGATATAAGAAAGCCCGGTAAAACAGCAGAATACAAAAACATCACGAACTTGTTCAAGGCGTTTTACTTTAAACTTCTTTCGCATCATGGCCACCAACTCTTCCTGTGTAAGATAACCACGGTCAGACTTTTTCCTTTTTATTTTAAAGTTTGAGAATGGATCGGATGAAATCCAGTTATTGTTAAGGGCAATGGTTACAATTGTTTTTAAGTGTTGGAGATATTTAACTTTGGTATTGGTGTCACAATCCCAAGTGGTAGTTAAATAGTCATCAAATCCTTTTATGAAACTATAGTTAACCTGACGGAATGAAATGTCATTCCTTTTATGTTTTTCCTTAAGATATTTGGCTAGGCGTGTATGTGTTCTTTTATATTTCGAGACGGTTGCTGATGACAAGTCCTTTCCCTCTCGCTTGCTAAGATTATCATTATACTCTTTAAAAGTTTCTAATAGCTTAAAACTTTTTACTGTAGTTCCCAAATAAGCTTCTTTTATTTGTTCAGCGGTAACCAGAATATCATGGCGTTTTAGTTCTTTATAATGGAACTTCAACTCTGCTCTTAAGTCATCTAAATCCTCGTTAATTGCTTGTGCGTGTTTGGAATCGCCCAAGGCACGGTTTTCTTCATCGTTCCAAAGCTCAATTGGAGTGGTGATTTCAGAGGTGAATGGAGCCCTTTCACCGTTTAAAGAAAGGAACACTCTAATGCTTACCTCTCCATTTTTGTTTACATAGTTTTTCCTCGGATAAAAGAAAATCTTAAAATTGTCACTCATTTTGCTAAAAATTAACGTTTAAAACTACATTAACCAAATGAGTTTTACTGAGACAAAGTGCGACAGTTCAGAGACTTATAGTTGTTACAGAAAAATTTTGTCAAAAAAGCTTCTGTAACAAAATTGGTACAAAAATATGCCTAAAACAGGC
>DASQBW010000273.1:0-3600 GCA_035635015.1 Draconibacterium sp.
TGGCGACGGGCGCCCCACGTAATCTTTTAACAGCTGATCGAATTCTTTCTTGTATGAATCCGATTCTATAATTTCCAGGTAACGGCGCTTGAGTTCGTCAATATTGGTGAACATCATTTCGGGAATCCATGCCCCGCCAAATTCGCCGTAATATCCTTTTTCGTCTACTTGATATTTCATAATCTTTATTGCTCTGGCGCAAAACTTCAGCATTTATTCTGCTTTTAATTGCGCAATAAAATGTTTTAGTTTTTCAATGTTTTTTAATCCGGGCTCGTCCTCAAATCCACTGTTCAGGTCTACTCCTGCATGCATTGGATGATTTAGTTCTTTAATTTCTGCTGCATCGTCAGGGCCAATTCCTCCACTCAAGAAAAAGGGTATATTCCCGGTGTAGTTTCCCAGGATCTGCCAGTTGAATTTTTTACCCGAGCCACCATGTTGTTTGGTTTTTGTGTCGAATAAAAAATAATCCACATGTTCCTCAAAAGCCGCTGTTGTTGTAAATTTAAAATCATCATCCATCGGAAAGGCCTTTAACACTTTTAGCCCCTGTTTTTTTAATATTCCACAGGTTTTTGGATTTTCCTTGCCGTGCAACTGAATGTACTCGAATCCAAAGTTTTTTGCCAAACCAAGAATTTCGAACGCATTCTCGTTTACAAAAACACCTACTTTGGGTTTGTCAGATTGAAAGAGTCCGGCATCGGGAGTGTCACCAACAAATCGTTTTGAAGGACCATAAAAGATATAGCCGAGCAGGTCAACGCCAAGCGCTTCCACTTGTTCACGGTTTTGGGTGAACTTCATGCCGCATACTTTTATTTTTAGATTTTTTGTCATTTTTCCTTTTTTGTGAGACCCTGAAACAAGTTCAGGGTGACGTCATGCTGAACTTGTTTCAGCATCTTTTATTTACAATTTCCTCAATTAGTTTTTTACAAGCTGCACCGGGATCATCAGTTTTCATAAAGGTTTCACCAATCAGAAAACCTTTAAAACCATGCTCTTTCAGGTATTTGATCTCGGCAGCTCCTGCCAAACCACTTTCCGATATTTTTACAAATTTGGCCGGAATAAGTTTCGAAAGCTCCACCGAAGTTTCAACGCTCACTTCAAAAGTCTTCAGGTTGCGATTGTTTACACCCACAACATCAACAAAGTCATTTACAATATCAAGCTCTTCAGCATTGTGGATCTCCATTAATACATCCAGCCCCAGTTCTTTGGCTTTTTTGGCCAATTCCAGTGCCTTTTCTTTCGAAAGACAAGCGGCGATTAAAAGAATCACATCCGCACCAAAAGCTTTGGCTTCCAGAATTTGGTAGTTATCAATCATAAAATCTTTCCTCAAAATTGGGATATCCGGATTGGCTTCACGCGCTTTTGCAAGGTTCGCCAAGGTACCACCAAAATATTCAAAATCGGTGAGCACAGAAAGACACGAAGCTCCGGCAGCATTGTAAGCTTTGGTAACTTCTTCCACTTTTGCCGAAAAATTGATTTCACCTTTGGATGGCGATTTTTGCTTGAATTCGGCAATAATCCCGGAAGCACCTTCTTTCAGCAGATTTTCTTTTAGCGAGTTGCATTTTCTTGCAAATCCCGGGTAGTTCTCCAGCTGTTCAGTGCTAACTACCTTTTTCTGGGCAGCTACTTCTTGTTGTTTTGTTGCTACTATTTTATCAAGAATATTCATTGTCGTTTATTTGCTCTGCCTTAAAAGGACTTGTTAGTTACTGCTTCCAACTTATTCAACGCATTTCCGCTTAGCAAAGATTCGCGCGCCATTTCAACACATTCTGTTAATGTTTTATCGGAAAACACAACTTGCAGACCAACGGCAGCGTTGGCAAGAACAACATTGGTTTGTTCGGTAGTTCCCTTTCCTTTCAGTACATCGATAAATATTTTAGCGGCATCCTCCACCGATTCGCCACCAAAAAGTTTTTCCGGTGCAACCTGTGGCAATCCAAATTCTGATGGAGACACCAGTTTGTCTTCCAATTGTGTGGCAAAGTGCGTGTCGGCAGTCAGCGAAATTTCATCGTAACCATCAACACTGTTTACAATGGCAAAGTTAACATCCATTGTATTGTACACGTTCTTGTAATGCTCGAAATTTAAACTGTTGTTAACGCCAAGAACCTGGTATTTTGGTTCCGACGGATTGATCATTGGCCCAAGAATATTAAAGAAGGTTGGCACTTTTAATGCTCTGCGCACCGGAGCAATGTGTTTCATTGCCGGGTGAAATAACGGAGCATGTAAAAAGCAAAATCCTCCTTTTTCAAGATCGCTTTTTAATTTGTCGATCTCGTTACTGAATTCGTATCCCAGAAATTCCAAAACGTTTGAAGAACCACTTGTTGAAGTGGCTGCATAGTTTCCGTGTTTGGTAACATTCACACCAGCTCCTGCAACCACAAAACAGGATAGGGTGGAGATGTTGAAGGTGTTTTTGCCGTCGCCGCCCGTACCCACAATATCGATTGCATTGTAATCCGACAGATCAACTTTTTTACTGAGTTCCACCATCGCATCGCGAAAACCCCCAAGTTCTTCTGACTGCAACGGACGCATTTTAAAAACGGTCAGAAATGCGGCAAATTCAGCTTCAGAATAAATGCCTTTTCCAACTCCTGTTAAGGCCGCTTTTGCTTCTTCGCGGGTGAGGGTGTTTCCTTCAAATAGGTATTGTAATGTTTCTTTCATATCTAAGTAATTAGTATTGAGATTTGAGTAGTGAGTATTGATTCAATTAGTTATGCGAGGTTTGTTTTAAGCCGGATCTCATTTTTCACTACTTTGTACTGTTATTTGAATTCAACCAGTTTTCGATCATTTTTTCGCCCAGTGGAGTAAGTACCGATTCCGGGTGGAACTGCACACTTTGCACATCGTATTCCTTGTGTTGCATAGACATTACCTGCCCATCGTCGTCGTAGCTGGTAACTTCAAAACATTCCGGTAGCTGTTCATTCTGAACGATCCACGAGTGGTAACGACCCACATCGAATGATTCGGGTAGCCCTTCAAATATCGGCGATTTAATTCCGGTTTGTTTTACTGGTGTGGCAATTCCGTGTAATACGCGGTTCATATTGTGTAATTTTCCGCCAAAAGCTTCGCCAATGGCCTGGTGACCCAAACAAACACCCAGCATACTTTTTTTTGGAGCATAGGCTTTTATTATTTCGAGTAAAAGACCTGCTTCTTCAGGAATTCCGGGACCCGGAGAAAGAACGATCTTGTCATATTTGTCAATCTCTTCCAAGGCAATCTGGTCGTTGCGAAATACATCAACCGGCTGGCCAGAGATCTTTTTAATGGCATGTACCAGGTTGTAGGTAAATGAGTCGTAATTATCGATAACTAATATCTTCATCATTTCAAGTTTTTAATTAATTCCTTTAGCCATTTCAATTGCATTTTTCAATGCAGCCAGTTTGTTATTCACTTCCTGCAGTTCGCTCTCTTCCTGCGACTCGGCAACAATTCCGGCACCTGCCTGATAAAACAGTTTTTTGTCTTTGCTTAAGAACGAACGAATCATAATCGCATGGTTCACCGAATTATCAAAACCAAGATAACCAATAC
>DASQBW010000274.1:0-4834 GCA_035635015.1 Draconibacterium sp.
AAACCGGGATGAGCATTTTTGGATTTCACCGAAAACGCGATCCTTTTGATGCCAATGGCGACGGATTCTCAGAACTGGCAAGCATTAACAATACCACAATTGGTGCCCGTTTTTACCAGCGTGTGGCGAGCCGCGGAAAAATTACCGTTGACTATTTTAATATAAACGAAGACCGCCGGGGTGGTAATAAATTTGATCTTCCGTTGCACGAGTCGGATATCTCGGAAAGTGTACAACACCAGATTAATTCGGGTGCGCTAAATTTCGATATACTGCTTCGCGATAACGATAAATTCTCGGCTTTTGTATCGATGCAGGGTGTTGACCGCGGTTCGTATTACGGAGCAGAGCAAGATCCGTCGGCCTACGGACATACCGAGGATTTGACTTAGTCCGCGGGTTAGTTTGTTGTACAATATTGCCGAACACTTGCAGTTCAGAAGTAGTTTTGGCGGTGGTTTCCGGGCGCCGCAGATTTTTGATGAAGATCTTCACATTGAAACTTCTGGATCGAGAAAAGTGCTTCACGAGAACGATCCGATTCTGAAGCAAGAATCATCAAAAAGTTTTACAGCATCGATTGATTATTCAAACGAGTTTGGCGATTGGCAATACCAGTTATTGGTAGAAGGATTTTACACGCAACTGGTTGATCCGTTTGCCAACGAATATGGCACACCCGACGAAAACGGAACTGTAGTTTACACCCGTGTAAATGCCGAAGACGGTGCCCGCGTGCAGGGAATTAATATGGAGCTGAACGCGTCGCCATCGCAGAAATTTCAGTTGCAGTCGGGCTTTACGATTCAGAAAAGTGAGTTTGAGGCCGAGCAGGAGTTTGGCGAAAAACGCTTTTTCAGAACGCCAAATACCTACGGTTACCTGAGTGCAAATATCAGCCCAACGCCTGTGTTCGATATTGCTTTTACCGGCAATTACACCGGAAAAATGCTTGTGCCTTATTTCGGCCCTGAACTCGCAAATCCTGAAGTCGGCGAACTGCGCGAAAGCGATTCGTTCTTCGATGCCGGCATAAAACTCTGTTACCATTTTCGCTTGTCAGACTATATGAAAGTGGAGCTGAGCGGAGGTGTAAAAAACATCTTTAACAGCTATCAGGAAGATTTTGATACGGGCATCGATCGCGATCCATCGTATGTGTATGGACCGTTATCTCCAAGGACCATTTATTTTGGGATAAAGATCGGCAGCTTGTATTAACCTGAGTTCGATTATTTTTTTAGATTTTTAAATATATATGCTTTAAAGCTGCCCGGCGAATGTGTTGGGCAGCCTTTTTTATGCAACGTGCATGAATGTTTTTATTCGTACCCATCCTCTTATCCTTCCCCGCGCAACTATTCATTAAACACAAATATTTTACGTTTAATTTTCGAAAACAGGCCTCTATATGAGGCGCATGACACGTTTCATTTTCAATCTGTTTTCGCATTTGCGCCTTTTCTAATGCTTAACTTTAACCCCGGGCGACACTTTCCGCCTTCCGGCGGTTCGTTTGCCCGGGGCTAAATTATTACGGACTTTCAGCCCTATAACATATTTTCTGTTGGGTTATAGTAAAGAAGAGCGCTGAAAGTGCGTTTTATCATAACCCAGGGCAAAGTAATTCAGCGAATTACGTCGCCCTGGGTCAGGACAATGTGATTTGAATCGTCCGGCGAAAGAAAATGATCGAAGTTAATTGGTTCTTCCGGACGAAATTTAACGACAATATCCATAAAATGATGTGAATAAAGGGTAGCTTCTGTGAAAGGAGAGACAGGAGAGAGGGTATGGAATCTTAATTTGGTGACTGTGTTTTTAGTTAAACAGCTTTATGCCAAAGAAAACCGACCGCGGTTTTGCAGGGCCGTAAACATAGCCACTGTCGCGGTTTTTTCCCTGGTCAAAATCATCCTGGTAATTATCGAACAGGTTACTTACGCCGCCAAATATCTCAATTGATGAATCGATTCGTTTTAACCCGAAAGTATAACCCACTTTTACATTGGTTTCCATAAACGATGGCGAATCAAAAAGAACGTCCTGGTCGATTGTTCCAGCATCGCCGGCCAAACCGTAATGAGGTATCAGCATGGTTCCGGTGTACACTCCCGACAGCGAAGCACTGAACCGGTTCGTCGGAGTCCAGGTTAACGTGTAGTAGCCGTAAGTTTCGGGCGTGCGCAAATACTTTTTCTCGCCCGGCAATTCTTCCGACCAGCTAACGGCATTGTCGTATTCACTGCGTTGAACGGTTATTCCTCCCTCAATTTGTAGTTTACGGTCGAAATTGGCGCGTGCTTCAAAAGTAGCTCCGTAAACCTGGCTTTTCCCGCCGTTGTGTTTTTCCATCAACGAATTTCCCGCGTCATTGGTACCCACTTCTTCCAAAACAAATGCATCTTTTAGCTGGGTATAAAACCCTTCCAGCGTAAATCCAATAATATGTTTCTCGGTGGGTTTGTCCCAGTTTAACGAAGCACTTAAACTTTGCGAACGCTCCTCTTCCAGATCCTCGGCCAGTTCTATGGTTTGAATTCCGCCGCCGGCAAAAGCAATGTGCATATCGGCATCAAAAGCCTGCGGCGCACGAAATCCGGTTGACCACGACAGGCGTAATTGCGTGTACGAATCAGGTTTCAGCAGCAGCGAAACCCGGGGATTTAAAATTAGCTTGTCAACAAAATTGTGTTTGTCGGCACGTACTCCCGCCAGCAAGGTTGTTTTTTGTGTAATCGACCAGTCGCTTTGTATAAAAGTGCCAAAGTTTCTGGTTTGCTGATCGATCAAATAGTCGTAAGCCGTAATCTCATCAAAAACATCATCATAAATAAACTCGGTTCCAAATGTAAGGATGTTGGTTCCGGCGCCAACAAAATCGTTTATGGCGTGGTTTAACTGGGCTCCAAACTGATAAGTAGAGTTTTTTGAATCGCCGTAAGGCGGTGCATTGTTGTAGTCCTGCAATTCCTGTCCACCATCGGGTGCAATGCCGGTAAAATGATCGCGTTGCGTGTACTGTCCGGCAGAATAAAGAATAAAGCTTGTCCGCATTGTTGGGTTATAAGTATAATCAATTCCGCCCATTAGTACATTGTGCGTGCGCTCTTCCGATTGTTTGGCCAGGTAGGCCGCCCCATCAATCATTTCTCCGCCATAACGGTACTCGTAAGTGCTTGAAAAATTGGCTTCGATTTTTTGGTCTTCGTCAATTTGAAAGAACGAATTAATACCAAACGAATTATTTTTAATTTCCGGCAATTCCGAGAAATTATCGCCGTTTGCATCAAAAGCATCGCGCTGGCGGTGAAAAGCATACATCGACATTCCGGCGTTACGTTTTAGCGACAAAGCGGTTAACGTAGCACTTACATTATAGTCGAGGGCATCGCTGCCGATTATGGAATTGTTGGAAGTAACTTCATACGAATTTCGCTGTGGCAATTTGGTAATGATATTTACCGTGCCGCCAATTGCACTCGATCCGTAAAGTGCAGAAGCTCCGCCACGAACAACTTCAATACGTTCAACCATTTCGGTAGGGAGTTGCTCGAGGCCGTAAAGCCCGGTTAGCGGACTAAAAACAGAACGACCGTTAATTAATATCTGGCTGTAAGCGCCACCCAAACCATTCATGCGTAACTGGGTGTAATTGCAGGTTTGGCAGTCGGTTTCCATGCGTAATCCGGGCTGAAAACCTAAAGACTCGGAAATGGTTTGTGCTGCTACTTTGTCGATGGTTTTAGCATCCAACACATTAACAATTACAGCACTTTCAGTTTGCCGTTTAAATGTTTTGGTTCCGGTAATCACCACCTCGTCCATGGGAATAATGTCTTCTTCAAGATCGAACTTAACTTCAACCGTTTCGCCGGCTTTTAAAACCACTTGTTTTTTACTTTCCTTATAACCAATCATTTTGGCAACAAGGGTAAACTCTCCAATAGGGAGGTCAACCATCATATAGTGGCCGGTAACATCGGTTGTGGTTCCGTGCTTGGTGCCATCAAGATA
Organism: Draconibacterium sp.; assembly: GCA_035635015.1. Taxonomy (GTDB): domain Bacteria; phylum Bacteroidota; class Bacteroidia; order Bacteroidales; family Prolixibacteraceae; genus Draconibacterium. Next base: position 4,018 of record DASQBW010000274.1, read on the forward strand.
AATGTTTACGAATGGAATATGCTGACCTTCAGAGACAACATGCCCGATAATCACTGCATCGTAATGTTCTTCCTGAGCAAAAGAATTAATTGAAGAACAAAGGAATATAAGACTAAAGGGGAGTATTATTTTATTCATTTTTTCTGTTTTATGTTGATATCCAGGAATGGATTTTAATTACTGCTTTACATTCTTATTTAGAATAAATCTAAATAATAGGAACGTTTAAATAACCTAATTGTTTGAATAAATTTTAAGCTGACTTGTCCCCGCTTAAAAGATTATTATTTTTGTTTCGTTATAATGGCAGATAAAAAGAGTTAAGCTTATGAGTAGCCAGATAGATGCGATGGATAGGGATTCGAAAGACAAGAGAAATAATATTATTGTTATTGTTCTTTCGGTGATATTGGTTGTGGTATTGGTGTTGTTCTTTTTGCAACGACGCGATCACAGAGTAATTGTTAATGAAATAAATGCAGAAAAAGATGCAATACAGCTTGAATTAACTGAAATTTCTGCCGGCTATGATTCGTTAAAAACCGAAAACGATACAGTAAATGAGCAGCTGATTGTGGCGCAGGCCAAGGTTAAAGATCTGTTATTGGAGGTGGAACAAGTCAAAAAAGTGAGTTATTCCGAAATATCGGACTATAAAGAGGAGGTAAACTCCTTACGCGCTATTATGCGTGATTTCTATGTTCAAATTGATTCTTTAAACAGGAGAAACGAGCAGCTTATGGCTGAAAATCTTGAGGTAAAGCAACAGTATCAGCAGGCGGAGCAGAAAAATGAACAGTTGAACAAGGAAAAAGAA
>DASQBW010000275.1:0-6769 GCA_035635015.1 Draconibacterium sp.
GGTTGAAAGCAAATAAAACCCTGCTTATCCTATGTTTTCTGCTTGTTTTGGTGAGTACAAAGTCTTTTGCTCAAAATTCAAAACAAGAACCGCTTAGTGAGTATTTGCATCGTATTGAGGCAAACTACGACGTGGTATTCACTTATGCCGACGAAAATATCGATGGCGTTACGGTAAATATATTATATGCCAATTTAAGCCTGGAAGCTTGTTTGAAAGAATTGGAGGAACAAACAAAACTGGTTTTCAGGCAGCTCGATAACAGGTATATTGCCATTCAGGAAAAACCTGTTGAGATTTGGGCTTCAGGAAAAATTCGCGATGGAGGTACGAAAGAATACCTTGAAGGCACGTATGTTTACACCTCAGAAAATTATGCCTCAAGCGATGAATACGGCAATTTTTCTATAAAGGTAAACCTCGAAAAAGATTCAAAGATTACAATCAGGCACACCGGTTATAAACTTTTTTTCTTAAGAAAAGAAGACTGGTCGGGCGACACCATCATTGTTAATCTTGTTCCTGACTTGCAGGAAATTGAAGAAGTAGTTGTAAACTACATTGCCAAAGGTTTGGATAAACTGCCCGACGGATCAATACAAATGAATGTAAAAAACCTGGAAGTATTGCCCGGTTTGGCTGAGCCAGACGTTTTGCAAACGGTACAGGTGCTTCCCGGTATTCAAAGTATAAACGAAACTGTTGCAGAAATTAATGCCCGGGGAGGGACAAACGACCAAAGCCTGGTTTTGTGGGATGGTGTAAAAATGTATCAGACAGGGCATTTTTTTGGTTTGATTTCGGCATTTAATTCACACCTGATCAATAAAACCAGGATTGTAAAAAACGGTTCAAATACCTATTACGATGAGGGGATTTCAGGAATTATTGATATGAAACAACAGGATTTTCTGTTGAATGATCTGGAAGTAGAAACCGGGATGAATATGGTGAGTGGCGATGTCATTTTAAAGGCTCCGGTATCAAAAAAACTATCACTGATAGTAGGAGCTCGGCATTCGATAAACAACCTGTTCCTCACTCCAACTTACAAAAGTTATTTCGAGCGGGCTTTTGAAGATACCGAAGTGCTGCTAAATCAACAGCAAACCGATAAAAAGGTAGATAAATTTCAGGATTTTTCGTTTTACGACATCAGCGGAAAAATGCTGTATGATATTACTGAGAAAGACAAAATCCGGTTCAGTTTTTTAACCATCGATAATACGATTGAATATGAAGAAAATGACTTGCTTGGAGAGGCCTTACAAAGTAAAAAAAGTAGTCTCAAACAGTCAAGTTTTTTAGCTAATCTGAATTATTCACACTCCTGGAATGCTTACAATTCCACAACACTTTCTGGCTACATCTCGCATTATCTTCTAGATGGGCAGAATGTTTCAGAACTGGATAATGAAGATCATTTACAGGAAAACGAAGTAACGGACTGGGGCGTAAAACTGGATTTGAAAAACAGCATTACCCAAAAATTAGTTTTGTCAAGCGGTTACCAATTTAAGGAAGTTGGTATCAGAAACCTGGATAATATTCGGGATCCGGGTTATTTCCGGGATGCAAAAGACGTACTTCGAATACATTCAGTGTATACTGAAGCTGAAAGTAAAAAGCGATTCGGAAACTTATATGCTCGTGCCGGACTGCGAATGGATTATTTATCAAAGTTTGAAAAGTTTTCATTTGATCCGTCTATTGTTTTAAACTATAAATTGAATGATTATTTCTCGCTGGAGCTTTTAGCGGAACAAAAAAGTCAGCATACCACACAGCAAATCGATTACCAAACCGATTTTCTGGGCATTGAAAAGCGCCGGTGGGTGTTGGCCAACGAAAACACTGTGCCCATTATAACGAGCAAACAGCTTTCGTTCGGGCTGCAGTACATGCGAAATAATTTATTGGTTTCGCTTGAAGGCTACACGAAAAAAGTGGATGGTATAATTACGCCGAGCCAGGGATTTCAGAACCAATATCAGTCGGTGCATGCCATTGGCGAATATAAAACCCACGGTGTGGAGTTGCTGGTGAATAAACGTTTTGCGAACACCAACCTCTGGACCAATTACACGCTGGCTAAAAACGATTATAATTTCCCTGATCTTACACCTACTGTTTTTCCAAATAATTTTGATATCAGGCAGATGCTATCGATGGGGGGAACTTTTAGATTAAACCAATTTGGGTTCTCAGGTGGTTTTAATTATCGGACCGGAAAACCGTTTACACAACCGGCACTCGAAAATCTAAATGAGTCTGGCCAGATTGTTTATGAAGATCCAAATTCTTCACGCCTAAACGAATACATCCGTTTTGATTTATCGTGCAAATACAAATTTTCTTTCAGGAAAGTAAATGGCGAGCTGGGATTTTCGGTGTGGAATGTTTTTGATCACGACAATGTGATCAATATTTACTACCTCGTAAACGAAAACAATGAAATCGAACAAATTACTCAACATGCACTCGGGATTACTCCAAATTTTAATTTAAGGTTGCGGTTTTAGTAAAATTCCCGAAGGACTACTGAACATATAAAATCTTGTTTATAAACCATTCCCTGCTAAGTTAAGATTCCAAAAAACTAATTTGTAAAACAATTGTTCTACTCTGGGAGAAACATTTAGAAAAGGTCTTTAAACACTTGGTTATTAATGTAAATCAATACATTAACCTCGCATTAACGCCAATGTTCCTCTTTAAGGTATATATTTGAAGGATTCTAAAATCAATCATTTATACCAATAAAATGGTCATGATTGAGATTAAATTGAAAACACGGGATATACTAATGCCGGAAGAAAAGTTATGAAAACAGAAAAAACTTCAACCGCTTATAAAAGCCGTTGTGGTGGAGGTGGTAAAATGAAACAATTTTAATATTAATAAGATCAGAGTTCAGAATGAAACTATTAGAAAACCGATTTTTTGAAGGCGAACGCCCCTTATTTGCAGAGAAAGATTTACACATTAAAAATGTAGAAATTGGTGTAGGAGAATCAGCTTTAAAAGAAGCAAGCAACATAAAAGCTTCGGGTTGCACTTTTGGAGGGAAATATCCGTTTTGGCACAATACAAACAGCATTATTGAGGATTCATTGTTCACACCGGGAGGCCGTGCTGCAATTTGGTACTGCACCGATTTATGCATGGTAAACACCCGTGTTGAAGCGCCAAAAATGTTTCGCGAAATTGACGGTTTATACCTCCGAAAAGTAGAACTTACCGATGCACAGGAATGTGTGTGGTGGTGCAAAAATATTGAATTTAAGGATGTTACCGTCAACAATGGCGATTACATCTTTAAAAACAGTGACAACATAATAATCGACAATCTGAAACTTCAGGGAAACTACAGTTTTCAGTATGCAAAAAATGTTGAAATCCGCAATTCACATCTCGACTCAAAAGATGCTTTCTGGAATACAGAAAACGTTACCGTGTACAACTCGGTGCTAGACGGTGAATATTTGGGATGGCACTCAAAAAACCTGCGTCTGGTGAATTGTGTCATCAGCGGAACCCAACCTTTATGCTACGCCCATAATCTGATTATGGAAAATTGTAAGATGACAAAAGATGCCGACCTCGCCTTTGAATACAGCACCTTAAAAGCAGAAATAAATAGCCCTGTTTCCAGCATAAAAAATCCAAGTACTGGCGTAATTAAGGCTGAAAGAATTGGTAAAGTGATTTTTGATGAACATTGCAAGAATCCTGGTGGTTGTAGAATTACAGAAAAAAGCCAGGTAAATGTGTAATGTTTATGGATACTAATTTTGACGAAAAAACAGCTCGGAGAGGCAGCAATTCATACAAGTGGGATTCGGATAATAACGATGAAATTATTCCGCTGTGGGTAGCCGACATGGATTTTAAAACAGCCCCGCCCATTATTGATGCGCTTACCAGGCGTGTTCAGCATGGTATTTTTGGGTACACAAAAGTACCCGATGCTTACTACGATGCAGTAATAAACTGGTTTGGACGCCGGTATAATCTTACGGTTGATAAAGAGTGGATGATATACACGATTGGCGTTGTCCCTGCAATCTCGGCTACGATATTAGCTCTTACCGAACCGGGCGACAAGGTGATTGTACAAGAGCCGGTTTACAATTGTTTTTTCTCATCGATTCGAAATAATCAGTGTGAGAGCATTTCCAATGATCTGATTTATAAAGATGGGAAGTACACCATCGATTTTGACGACCTGGAGAAAAAAGCAGCCGACCCAAAAGCCAAATTATTGCTTTTATGTAATCCTCATAATCCGGCCGGACGCGTTTGGACCAAACAGGAATTGGAGAAAGTTGGTGAAATCTGCTTTAGAAATAATGTAATCGTGGTATCGGATGAAATCCATTGTGACCTGTTACATACGGGGCATACACACATACCATTCGCCTCGCTGGGACAAGAGTTTTTAGAAAAATCAGTGACCTGCACCGCCCCTAGCAAAACCTTTAACCTGGCGGGACTACAGATTGCAAACATTTTTTCGTATGATCCAGAGATCCGCAAAAAGATTGATAAGGCGATTAACATTAATGAAGTATGCGATGTCAGCCCCTTTGCCGTTGAAGGTTTAATTGCCGCTTATGCAAACGAAGATTCGGAAAAGTGGCTGGAAAATCTAAAGCGCTACCTGTGGGACAATTATTTGTTGTTAAAAGAATATTTTGCTGAAAATCTGCCTCAATTCCCGGTTTTACCGTTGGAAGCAACCTATTTGGTTTGGGTCGACATCAGTACTTTGAAACTGAAATCCAGCGAATTTGCAACGCTACTGCTCGAAAAAGAAAATGTCCGTATTAACGAAGGAACGATTTACGGTGAAGCAGGCGAAGGTTTTATACGTATAAACATTGCCTGCCCACGAGAGACATTGATTAAAGGCCTCGAAAAAATTAAAGCAGCCATAAAAACATGAGTAGTGCCAGCACAACAGAAAACAGCCCGATTCAAATCATTTTTGCCTATTTTCTCATTTATGTCGTTTGGGGATCGACGTACTATTTTATAGGCTATGCATTAAACGATTTTCCACCATTTTTGCTTGGAGCCATACGTTTCTCCACTGCCGGTGTAATGTTACTTTCGTGGCGCTATTACAAAGGTGTAAAAGTGTTTGAGAAAAGCCTGGTAAAACAATCCGCCGTTAGCGGTCTGATCCTTCTTTTTATCGATATGGCGGTTATAATGCTGGCGCAAAGTTACGTAACCAGTAGCCTTGTTGCCATTATTGCCTCATCTACAACCATCTGGATCTTGCTACTGGATTTCCCGATGTGGAAAAAGAACTTTCGAAATCCTTTCACAACGGGCGGTATCATTCTCGGTTTTCTGGGGGTTTTACTGTTATACCTGGAACAATATCTGAATGAAAATATCGACGATATTCATAATAAGGGAATTTACATTCTAATTTTTGGTTGTATTTCGTGGGCATTGGGAACGCTCTACACCAAATATTATTCGATGCGTAAAACCACTACCGACGCATTTGCGGGAGCCGCATGGCAAATGATTTTTGCTTCCATCATGTTTTGGATATTCACACTATCACGTGGAGAAGTGGCAACTGTAGATTTTAAAGCGATTTCAGTATCGTCTTGGGCTGCTGTAGTGTACCTGATTATTTTTGGTTCTATTTTCGCTTACACCGCTTACATCTGGTTATTAAAAGTGCGGCCGGCGGCCGAAGTAGCCACACATGCTTATGTAAATCCTGTAATTGCGATAATACTTGGAGTATCATTAGGAAACGAACTGGTAACGGGTATTCAAATTGGCGGACTGGTTCTAATTCTTGTTAGTGTAAGCCTTGTAAGGATGAACAAGCAGAGGTTAAGCAAAAAATAGGTATGGTAAAGAATTTTAAACCGGTTACTTCCCTGGAAAGAATAGAATACATGGATTTGCTGAGAGGGATAGCAATCTTTGGCATTTTAATCGCGAATATGAGGTGGTTCTCATTGTATTCGCCGGAAGTGAGCGGGCTCTTCACTTTTCCTAAAATTGATGGTACAGTACATTTATTGCAGCATGTATTTATCGAAAGTAAGTTCTACTCCATTTTTAGTATTCTTTTTGGTTGGGGTATAGCAATTCAGATCAGTCGTTCAAAAAGAGATGACGTTTCTACAGCAAGTTTTATCCGTCGCCGACTTTGGTTTATGTTGCTTTTAGGTGGAATTCATTTGTTTTTTATCTGGGAAGGCGACATTGTATTTTTGTACGGACTAGCAGGATTTGTTTTAGTCGCTCTACGAAAATTTTCAAACAAGACCTTATTGGTCACAGGAATTCTCCTGCTTATGTCGCCTATCTTACTTTATTTACTGAAAATGAACTGGTCTTGGTTCAACTGGCCATCGGAATCTTTAACAGGTTTAGGCGAGAAAATTTACCAATACAATGGATGGATTGATCAGGATACCAGCAGAACAAATGTGCTTAGCGAAAGTAAAAGTATCTTCCCCGTTATTGGTATTACACTAGGAGATTCGCCGTACCGTTTTGCCTACCTTTTTTTTGTCAGCCGAATTCCAAAAGTGCTTGGTGCCATGCTAATTGGTTTTGCAATCGGCCGAACTGATTTGTATTTTAAATTTATGGCCCACAAAAGGAAAATGTTGAAAGCCTGTATTGCCGGTGTCCTTATTTTTATTCCCTTAAATTACGTGCTGGTAGGTGTTATGCAAAACGACACCGCATATTATAACCTGGAAATTGAAGGTCTGTATTATAC
>DASQBW010000276.1:0-6146 GCA_035635015.1 Draconibacterium sp.
CTAATCGTGTTAGCGCAAAAACAAGAATTCCACACAAAGGAGCAACCAATGCAATTTTTAGTCCGTCGGCGAACACACTTGGTGCTACATCGCCCATTGCCTGAACTTTATCGAAGATCATTATCAGTCCGAAAACGCGTCCCAAAAATCCCCAGGCTACAGCAAACCAGCTAATTTGCTTCATCAATTCAATGGTCTTGTATTTTTCCCCTTTCATTAAAAGTCCACGTACAAACAGCCCGATCAATATCAAAAATGTAAGTACAATAATGTAGGTAAAAGCAGGGCCGCCATCGTTAAGTTTGCTAATTAATGCATTCATAATTTTAGTTTTTAAATAAATACTAATCAAATGTAAGTCAGAAAATGATCGCATTTATTTTATAGCGACAGATGGATGATTCTGTAGGTGTTTTTTCAAAATTAAGCTTATAAACCGAAAATGAACTATTCTAAATGCAACAAAGCGCAGAAAACCCGCATTTCGTCGCTAAAAAAATGCCGGTTCACGAAAATTAAGTAGTATTGTATTAATGAACTTTTGGAAGAAAATAAGCTTGAAGACGATCCTCTTCCATTCGCTGTTTTGGGTAGCGGTGTGGTTTTTCTTTTTTTATTTCTTTAGCTACAATTCCGATAAAGTAGATTATGCGCTTTGGTTTTCGAGCGGACTGTTGCCGCTAACCATTGCCGTTACCTACTTTGTAAATTACCGCCTCATTCCGCGTTACCTGCTGGCTAAACGATACTGGAAGTTTGCACTGTACAGTTTTTACACCTTCGTTTATATCTCCTACGTCATCTCCTTGCTTATTTATACCTGCCTGATTTTGGTGCTTAAATTTAACCTGAACGAGATGCCGCCAATGAGCAAAAATTTCTTCTTTGTTTTGCTGCTGGTTATTATTGTTGTTGGGGTGATTAGTTTTGTAAGTATTTTAAACCAGAGTTTTAAAACCGCCACAGCTAATAAAGAGTTGCAGAATAAAATCCTGGAAACACAACTTCAGTTAAAAGAGCAGGAACTGCATTATTTAAAGCGCCAGATCCACCCACATTTTCTGTTTAATACTCTAAATACGATTTATGGATTTGCGTTAAAGCAGTCGAAACAAACGCCGGATATTATTCTGAAACTTTCCAATCTGCTTGATTATATTTTGTACCAGGTAAATAAACCGCTGGTAAGTTTAAAGGAGGAGGTGCTGCATATTCAGGAGTACATAGAGTTGGAAAAGGTGCGTTTTCAGGATACGTTGAAAGTGGATTTTAAGTCGTCGGAAGTGGATGAGGAAATTCAGGTGGCGCCTATGTTGTTGATTCCTTTTGTTGAAAATGCCTTTAAACATGGTAACTTAGTAGATGGATTTTTGCGCATAAAAATTGAAGTTCGTGTTGACAATAATTGTCTGGAGTTTGAAATTCAGAATTCATTTATTGATGAGGAAAATGATCACAAAAATGGCGGGCTGGGACTTTTGAATATCCGGAAACGGCTGGATTTGAATTACCCGAACAATTATGAACTGACGCATGAGATAAAAGCAAACTGGTACTGTGCAAAACTTGTTATTTGCGACCTGACAAAAACTAAACAATCGAATCGGCGAAATGACTAAAAAGATACGTTGTATAATAGTTGATGACGAGCCCATGGCACGCGAAATTCTGGAGAGCCACCTCCGGAAGATCGAAACCATAAAAATTGTTGCGCTGTGTAAAAATGCGATCGAGGCTTTTAATGTGATCAGCAGTGAGCCGGTGGATTTGGTTTTTCTCGACATTAATATGCCGGAGATTTCAGGCTTATCGTTTGCCAGATCAATTAACAACGCGGTGAAAGTAATTTTTACAACTGCGTATCGCGAGTACGCCGTTGACGGTTTCGACTTGCAGGCCGTGGATTATCTGCTGAAACCCATTTCGTTTGGCCGACTGATGCAAAGCATTAATAAATATCTGAGCGAGAATCAACAGGTAGATTTTGAAGAACCGGCAAGCATTCAGCCCGAAAAAAGCGAGTCGATATTTGTGCGCTCCGACCGGAAAATGATAAAAATAAATTTCCTGGAGATCCTGTATATCGAGAGTCTGGCCGATTACATCAAGATCCATTTAGTTGATAAAACCATTGTTACCCGCGAAACCATTTCAAGTATCGAAGCCAAATTGCCACAACAGGATTTCCTGCGTGTGCACCGCTCTTTTATTGTCGCTTTAAATGCAATTGATTCGTTTACTGCAGAACTGGTTGAAATAGGTAAAAAACAAATTCCTGTTAGTCGCAGTTATAAAGATGGCGTTTTAAATAAACTTAATTCCTGAATGAAAACGGGCTGATTATTTCATTTATAATTGCTGGTTTTGTGTAATTCTTTATCAGGTACTTTTCAAATCTCACTATTTTTGAGAAACAGGAACACCATCAGGTATCAATCGAATGGATAATCAATGGAAATAGAAAATGACAAAATATTGTGCGTAGGAGAAATGTTGTGGGACCGGTTGCCAGGCGGAGCAAAATCTGGCGGCGCAGTTATGAATGTAGCTCTACACCTGCGCACAATTGGATTGGATGTGACTTTTGCCAGTAGTGTGGGAGCTGATAAAGCAGGAGATGAATTAAAATTGTTTTTAAAAAAGGCGCGAGTATCAACAGAGTATATCCAAACCGATGAAATTCTGGCAACCAGTGAAGTATTGGTTCATTTAGACGAGCAGAATAATGCGACTTACGAAATTAAAGAACCGGTGGCCTGGGATAATATCCGCTTAACACCGGCATTGGTAGACAAAGCAGAACGAGCCGGCCTGTTGATCTACGGATCGCTGGCCTCGCGAAATCCGCAAACCCGCGACACCCTGATGCGTTTACTGAATACGAAGACAGTTAAATTTATGGATGTCAACTTTCGTGAACCATACGTTAATCAGGAAATTATTGAAAAGCTGTTGCAGAAAGCAGATATTGTAAAGCTGAATGACGAGGAGTTATTGGTACTTGCAAATTGGCACAACAAACAAGGTCTTAGCGAACATGCTCTGATAAAATGGTTTGTGGCTTATTACAAACTGCAGATGGTTTGTGTAACAAAGGGCGAAAATGGTGCCCTGTTGTACAATGATAATACATTTTACGAGCATCCGGGATATAGAGTAAGAGTGGTTGATACAGTAGGTGCAGGAGATGCTTTTCTTGCCGGATTAGTTGCTGCATTGTTACACAAAAAGAAACCAGTTGAGGCCCTGGCGTATGCTTGCGCAACCGGAGCTTTTGTAGCATCAAATTCAGGAGCTACTCCAAAATTTAAAGAGACAGAGATTGAACGGATTATGCAAGCACAGTCAGAATGATTGCTACTTAACCCGATCGCTTGCGGAATTCGGATGGATTCATTCCGACTTTCTTTTTAAAAATCAAACTAAAATAATGGATGGTTTGAAAGCCAAGTTCAAAACTGATTTCTTTAATACTTTTATCTGTTGAGATAAGCATTTCCTTGGCCCTGATAATCCGCAACTGAAGGTGGTATTGCCCCGGAGACACTCCGGTATATTTCTTAAACATCTTTCTGAAATAGGAATATCCTACATTGTACTTTTGCGCCAATTCTTCCAAATCAAACTCCTGACTGGCATTTTGCCGCATTAAAAAACGTACTTCTTCAATCACTTTCGCAATTTGTTTTCCTGAGAATCCTTTTCGTTTTTCAATTGAAATAATATAGCCCAGCAGTTTAACTACCATGCCCGAAGCGATTTGCTGAAAACCGGGGCGCTCTTTTTCTACCAGGTCGTTAATTTTTAAATACGTATCAATAATTTCTTCTCTTATACCACATTGTATTACCGGTTGGCTTGTCGAGAACTGGGGATGTTTGAACAGTTCGTTGGCTATATATCCTTTAAAACCAACGTAATTTTCAACCCATCCTGTTTTTTTAAAAGGACGATAGCGATGCCATTCGTTTGGAAAAATAACCAGCAAACTTCCCGGTTTAACCTGAAACTTTCCGTGCGTATTTTCGAATATGCCGGACCCCTCGGTAATATAATTCAGTTGAAACTCCTCCAGCACCCTCCCATTTTCCCAATCAAAATGGTATTCGGATGGATGGTCTATGGGCGGGTATAAAGTATCTGACATGATGTTTGCCGCTCCGGCAACACTTAAATATAAACCCCAGTTTATATCTTCTTCACTTGTTGTAAGATATTTAAAATAGTCTTTCATGGAATTAGTGTCAAAAAATATAAATTTTTTCCCATAATCTGTATTGTTGACATGGAAATTGCATGATAATTTTGGAGTTGCTTAATACTATCGAACTTTAAAACTTTTTTTAAACCAATAAAAATTAATTAGAATGCAGGCTTTACTTGGAATTATTTTTCATTCGCTTGGCGGTATGGCATCTGGTAGCTGGTACATGCCATACAACTGGGTAAATAAATGGCGCTGGGAAATCTACTGGATCGTAGGCGGTATCTTCTCTTGGCTATTTATGCCTTATCTCGCTGTTGTTTTAACCATTCCCGATTGGCAGGGAATCCTTCATTCGGCCGAAGGAAGCGTTATCCGTAATACATTTATAATGGGGTTGCTTTGGGGAATAGGCGGACTAACCTATGGATTGGCTATACGTTATCTTGGAATGTCGCTTGGTAATTCTGTTTTGTTAGGAATTACCTCAGTTGTGGGATCGCTGGGCCTGCCCATTTTGCGTAATATCCCGGGTGTTGCCGAATTGCTGCCGGATGGACTTTCGTTTTCTGATCTCTTTAGCAGTACTGGTGGCAGAATCGTTCTTTTAGGAATCGTTATTCTCGTTGTAGGTATTATTCTTAGTGGACGGGCAGGCATTATAAAAGACAAGGATCTGGCCGGAAACAAAGAAGGAGTCAATGAGGAGTTTAAACTTGTAAAAGGACTTGTTATTGCTGTAATTTCCGGAGTTTTAAGTGCATTTTTTAGTTTTGGAATCGATACCGGAAAAGAAATGGCAGAAGTAGCCAGGTCGATGGCTGTGGAACAGAACTATTCATTTGTTTCAGAATCCGGTGGCGGATTTAAATACCTTTTTGAAAATAACATTATCTTTTTTGTAATTCTTTGGGGAGGGTTAACAACAAACCTGATTTGGTCGGTTGCCCTGATCTTAAAAAACAGAACCGGCGGCGACTTCGTAGACATCAAAACACCACTATTGCGTAATTACCTGTTCTGTGCACTTGCCGGAAGCACGTGGTTCCTGCAATTCTTTTTTTACGGGATGGGTGAAACAAAAATTGGTAATGGTGCCAGTTCGTGGACATTACACATGGCAACAATCATACTTACGGCTAACTTATGGGGATTCTATCGGAAAGAATGGAGAAGTGTTTCAAAAAAGGCTTTTTATATGATTCTTGTTGGGATTGGAACAATTCTTTTATCTGTAATTGTAATTGGAATAGCGAAATGGCTGTATCCGGAATTAAACGCTTTGGGATAAAAAATCAGAAAAATTATGCAGATGAAACGATTAGCATTTAAAATGTACCTGAACGAAGGTCAAAAAGAAGAGTACAAAAAACGGCACGATGAAATCTGGCCTGAGCTGAAACAGTTGCTGAAAGATGCAGGTGTGAGCGAATATTCGATATTTCTGGATGAAGAAACCAGTACGTTGTTCGCATTTCAGAAAGTGAGTGGTGATGGTGGTTCTCAGGATTTGGGGCAAACCGAAATCGTTCAAAAATGGTGGGCTTACATGAAAGATGTGATGAAAGCCAACGACGATAATTCGCCGGTTTCGATTCCACTTGAGGAAGTATTTTACATGGAATAAGTAATCAGTAAAAACAAAATATTATGAGTGAATTAGTAAAAAAAGCATACGAAATTGCAAAGGAACAATATGCTGCTATTGGTGTTGATACCGATGCTGCTATTGCAAAAATGAAAGATGTAAACTTGTCGCTGCACTGCTGGCAAACAGATGATGTTGGAGGTTTTGAAACCGCTGACGGGGAGTTGACAGGAGGAATACAGGCTACCGGAAATTACCCCGGTAAAGCAACAACACTTGAGCAGATGCGTGCAGATCTGGAAAAAGTACTGGCATTGCTTCCCGGAAAACAACGTTTAAACCTGCATGCCATTT
>DASQBW010000277.1:0-2279 GCA_035635015.1 Draconibacterium sp.
CCTCTAAATCAATCCTGAATGCTTTAATGCGATAATGCTTAAATGAGAACTCGCAGCTCGAAACTCGGGGCTAGTGGCTTTTTTTACTTTTGCCTTTCTACTTTGTCCTTTTGCCTTTTATATTGTTAATTTTGCTAATCCTAAAACATGTGCATTTAAATTAAAGGAATGAAAGCAGAAATTATTACCATAGGCGATGAAATACTGATCGGGCAAATTGTAGATACCAACTCGGCCTGGATGGGGGAGCAGTTTAACCTGAATGGTATCGAAATTTACCAGATAACCTCGGTCCACGACGATCACGATCATATTATGTGCGCCATTAAAAGTGCAGAAGAACATGCCGATTTGGTGGTAATTACCGGCGGACTTGGCCCCACCAAAGACGATATTACCAAACACACGCTTTGCGAATATTTCAATACCAAACTTGTTTTTCACGAACCCACATTAAAAACCATTTACGAGCGATTCAAATTCCGCGGAATTGATATGAACAAGATGAATCGCGACCAGGCAATGTTGCCCGAGTCCTGCACGATTCTACCCAATAAAATGGGAACAGCTCCGGGCATGTGGTTCGAGAAGAACGACACCATTTTTGTGTCGATGCCGGGTGTACCTTTTGAAATGAAATACCTGGTAGAATTTGAATTGTTACCTCGTTTACGCGAAACCGGAAGAACAAAAGCAATCTTTCATAAAACGGTGCTGACACAGGGAGTTCCCGAGTCGATGCTGGCTGAACGAATCGCCGATTGGGAAGATGCTTTGCCAACGCACATTAAACTGGCTTATTTACCCAATCCAATGGCCGTGAGGCTGCGACTTTCTGCAATTGGCTATAATGTTGAGTCTTTAAAAAGCGATGTGGAAAGCGAAATAGAAAAGCTTCAACAATTAATTCCGGAGGCCATTTACGGTTACGATCTTGAAACGATGGCGGAGGTAATTGGGCGGCAACTGGTGCTGCAAAACAAAAAACTGGCCGTTGCCGAAAGTTGCACGGGCGGTTATATTTCGCACCTTATCACTTCTGTTTCCGGAAGTTCGGAATATTACAACGGCTCGATTACCTCGTATTCAAACGAAATGAAAGAGAGACTGCTTGGTGTCAGCCGCGAAAATCTGGAGAAATATGGAGCTGTTAGCAAGAAGGTGGCACACGAAATGGTTGAAGGGGTAAAACGTGTGATGAATGCCGATTATGCTGTGGCAACCACCGGAATTGCCGGACCAACAGGAGGCACCGAAGAGAAGCCTGTTGGAACTGTTTGGATCGCTGTTTCCGGACCGGAGAAAACTGTTGTGAAAAAGTACACTTTTCTGAGCGATCAGCGCGACCGGAATATTGTACGCTCCGGACAAACTGCCCTTCAATTGCTGCGACGATTGGTTCTAGGTGAGCTGTAATTTCAAGCTTCGGTCTTACCACTTCAATCTTCCAACTTTTTAACAACTTCTAACGTTCTTAAACGTTCTAATGATGTATTTTTGAATCAGAAAACAGAAAAATATGAAACGAATACTGGTAATTATACTCATCGTAATTGTAGTGCTTTTCGGAGCCGTTTTGACAATTCCGGTGTTTTTCAAACAGAATATTCTGAATACAGCAAAAAACACCCTCAACAAGCAATTAAATGCCGAGGTGGAATTTGCCGATCTGAAACTATCGTGGTTTAAAAATTTCCCAAAAGTAACTGTCGATCTGCAGGATGTACTGATCAAAGGGAAAGGGGAGTTTGCACAGGACACATTGCTGAATGTGCCGCGTTTTGCTGCAACAATGAATTTGTCATCGCTTTTTAGTTCCAACCGAAGTATCGAGGAAGTGATTCTTGAAAAACCCTCGCTGAATTTGGTTGTTGCGGAATCAGGAAATGTGAACTGGGATGTTGCGCCTGCTTCGGGTTCGGCAGAAAAAGAGAACGCAACCGGGGCTGATGCCGAAGAGTTTCAATTGGCGCTCGAAAATATTGAGGTGAATGGTGCGCGACTGATTTATAACGATAAGTTGGTAAAAATGCGTGCCGATCTGGAAGACATCAACCTGGATATTTCGGGCGAAATGTTTGGCAATACCACACAACTGAACATTGGGGGAGTGGTTAGCAACCTTACTTATTCAATGGAAGGGATTAACTATGTTTCGAATACTTCGTTGGATTTGAAAACCTTGCTTGATGTTGATTTTGAATCGATGTTGTTTACGATTGCCGAAAGCGAGTTGCTGATAAACCGTTTGCCACTTGAATTGAGTGGCGATGTTAGCG
>DASQBW010000278.1:0-4527 GCA_035635015.1 Draconibacterium sp.
AAAAAATAGTTTTCTAACTAATTATTTAGGTACAGTTTTTGTAGTTTTGTGTAAATCATAATTTTAAAAGAAAATGAAAGAACTTACCAAAGCCGAGGATCAGGTAATGCAGATATTGTGGAAATTGGAAAAAGCATTTGTAAAGGACATAATTGAGGAAATGCCAATCCCTAAACCTGCTTACAATACGGTTTCAACAATCATTAGAATATTGGAGAAGAAAGGCTTTGTTGGGCATCAGGCTTATGGCAAAACACATCAGTATTTTCCTTTGGTTTCACGAAAGGAATATACACGTTCGTTTATGAAGAATTTTATGCGAAACTATTTTAGCGGATCATTTCAGGAAATGGTTTCGTTTTTTGCCAGAGAAGACAACATGAGTTTATCCGAACTGGATGAGCTTTTGAAGGATGTGAAACGCGACATTCAAAATGAAAATCCTGATTTAGATGAATAATCTGGTCAATTATATTATAGAATCGGGTATAAGTCTGGCTTTATTTTCGATGATTTACTTGTTGTTTCTCAAAAGAGAGACATTTTTTCGACTTAATCGATTCTTTCTTCTGGGATCAATACTATTTTCTATTGTTCTTCCCTTGCTGCACCTTCAGGTTTACGAACCTAAGACGAATATGTTAGAAGAGATCACTATTACTCCCAACCGTAATTTATTGGAAGCGGTTACCATTTACGGACAAGACTTATCCGGCGAGGTGGTAAATACAATAAGCTCAAGTAAACTGATTATCCTGATTTATTTATTTGGGCTAATTTTCTTTCTGGGCCGCATGTTATTCCGGATTGGCCAGATTTTAGTATTAATTTCAAAGAATGAGGTGCAACGCGTTCAAAACTATAAGTTTGTTTTGGTCGATAAAATTTGTAGTCCATTTTCATTTTTGGGTTACATTTTTATAAATACTGATGGTAGAAAAGATCCGGGCTATGAAAAAATGGTGGCTCATGAACTGGAACACATTAAACAGGGCCACACCGTTGATTTGCTGATACTGGAAGTGCTTTCTGTATTTCAGTGGTTCAACCCGTTTATGTGGATGCTAAAACATGCCATTCGTGAAAACCATGAGTATTTGGCTGATAGTGCAGTCCTTAATTCGGGAATAAGTTCGGCTCAGTACAAGCAGTTGCTTCTAAGTCAGGCGATTGGTTTGCAGATGAATATTGCCAACAATTTTAATTCCTCGCTTATAACCAAACGTATTAAAATGATCTCAAAAATGCGTTCCTCAAAAATGGCAAACCTGAAATATATATTAGGATTTATTCTTTTCGCGGTTTTGATTGTTGTATTTGCTTGTGAAAAAAAGGAAACGAATCAGTTTACTAAAGTTGGCGATAGTAATGAACGAAAAATTATCATCTCGATACTTGAAGATCGTTTGAAATTAAACGGTGATCAGGAAGATTTGGAGTTTCTTCACAAGTTGCTTAACGGCCATAACAGTTACGATTTTGAAGCGGATAGTGCCGGTAATGTATTTCTGGTAAAGAGTAAAGCGATAAATACAAAAATGCTGGATTCGGATGATCCTGTATTTAAGGTTGTAGAAACGATGCCTGAATTCCCCGGTGGAGATTTGGCCATGCGCAAATACATTTCAAATTCCATTAATTATCCTGAAATGGCTGTTAGAGATAGTATACAGGGAAAAGTGTATGTATCGTTTGTAATTTCTAAAGAAGGAAATGTGGCAAATACAAAAATTGAAAGCGGCGTTGATCCGGTTCTGGATAAAGAAGCTCTACGTGTAGTTAATTCTTTACCGAAATGGAAGCCTGGGTATCAGAGTGGAAAACCTGTTAATGTAGCATTCACAGTGTCGATAAACTTTACTTTGCAATAACTTATTGTAGCAGCTTCAGATTAGTTTTTAACCAGATAATAATGCAGACAAACATTAAACCTCTGAAAAGAATTACTAACAATTAAAAAAAAGAACATGAATTTTAGACCTCTCTTTTTACTGATAATTGTATTGATTGCAGTGGGAAATACAAATGCACAACATAAAATCGATCTTTTAATATTGGACAAAAATTACCCCGAAGCTCTTATAGAGATTGATAAATCACTTGCTGACAATCCTTCGGCTGAGCTATATTACAAGAAGGGTATGGTTCATAAAGCTATTCAGGATTATCAATCAGCTATAGAGGCGTTTTCCTATGGATTGAAATACGATGCGGAAAATATTGCCATGCTGGAAGAAACAGCTGAATGTTTTGCTACACTTGGAAATAACCAAGAAGCCATTGACTATTATCAGAAAGCAATAAATATTGCTCCGGACAATCTTCCATTAGCTGGTAAATTGGGGCGAGTGCAAATCAATCTCGATAATTATAGAGCTGCTTACGAAATTTTTTCACATATCTATGAAAAAGATTCAACAAATGTTTATTGGAATAAACAATATGCTTATTGCGCATACAGGGTATTTAAACCTGAACAAGCCAAAGGGTTGTACATAAAAGTATTGAAAGCCAATCCCCGGGATCATGGCACATATATTAATCTGGTTCATTGTTTTAATTTTAGAAAAGATAAAGCTGAAATTATTGCGACAATTGATTCTGGTCTGGTTCAGTTTCCTAACGATTCTGAATTATTGTATGAAAAAGCAATGTTCTTTTATCGGTCAAAGCTATACCCAAGTGCCATGGAACAATTCGATAAATACCTTGAATTTGAGGAAAAACCAAATTTCGAAACAGTAATGAATTTCGGAATAAGTACCTATTTTGCAGAGGATGTGGAAAAAGCATTTGATATTTTCCGTGATCTGAAACTACAAAGCCCGAATGATCCACTTGTGATGTATTATCAAAGTTTATGTAATCGTAAAATGAAAAATTTTGATGCAGCTATTGAGTTAATGACTTTCGCCATCGAAGCCACTGTTCCCGATTATGTGTCAGAAATGTATCATCACCTGGGACAGATGTACGGGCAACAGAGCATGTTTAACGAGTCTATTGAGGCGCTAAAAAAAGCGAACGAACTAGCTCCTGATAACCATGAAATATTGTTTGAGATTGCACTGGCATA
Source organism: Draconibacterium sp. (assembly GCA_035635015.1). Classification (GTDB taxonomy): domain Bacteria; phylum Bacteroidota; class Bacteroidia; order Bacteroidales; family Prolixibacteraceae; genus Draconibacterium. Next base: position 3,077 of record DASQBW010000278.1, read on the forward strand.
CGAAAAATATGATTCGAATAAAACACTGGCGCTTAATTACTATCGTATTTATTTAATTGAAGCTGGTGAAAAAGCCAAGAATGCCATCTATGCACTTGAAAGAATGGACCGTTTAAAAGAAGACCTGTTTTTTGAACAATAAAATTAAGCATTGTCATTTGGGCGTTGCATGTACAGCATTCAGGATACTGTTCTTTACGTTGTTAATCCATGCTTTATCAATCACTAATTCTGAAAAATAAAAGTTGGAGGAATGCCATTGCTGTAAAAATGGTCTAACTTAATTGGTTTGCCCTGTCTTTTCGCGAACCAGGTTCGCCAATTGCACACGGCTTTTAACCCCGGTTTTTGTGAAAATCCGGTGGTTGTGGTCTTTTACGGTTTGTAATGTAATAAACAGTTTCTCTGCAATTACTTTGTTTGATTTTCCGCTGCATATTTCCTGAATAATCTCGGCCTCTCGTTTCGAGATCTCAAAGCATTCGCAAAACGACTGAAAATCCATGTTTTGTATATCACTCGGAGCCTGATGATTAAAATGAATAATTGCCGGCAATACCATATTACAGGCAAAGAGGATTATGAGTGAGATACAAGTGGAGATAAATCCAAACAAGTTAAAAAAACTCATTACAGCAGAATAGAGGAGGGTTGTCGAAAAAAGAATCAAAATTCTTTTTTTGTTCAATCCCATTTCTTTTAAAAGTGGGTCATTTTTACGCTTTCTGAAAAAGGGAAAAAGAAAAAAGAGGTTTACAAATAGGTTTAGAATAACCAAAATACGTATAACAAATAAATCAGCATCTTCAGGAACCGGAATTCTTTTTTGCTGAGTCAAATAAATAAGACCAAAAGCTATCACTACAAAAGTAGGAAAGAAGCTAAAAATAAACGATTTTGATAAACGGTATCCGTTAACATTATTCGCAAATTTTAAGAGCATAAACCAACTTACTAGCATAAATGGAATTCCAATAAGTGGCACAAAAATGGCGAGTATGGTACTTAAAGCTTCATTTATGTTTAAATCTGAAATTAATAAACGAAGGCTTATATTGCCCCAAACAGCGTAAAACAGAAATGAATATAAAAATATCTGCTGGTATAACAATGTAGTAAAAACAGGTGTTTTGTGTTGCTGGTAAAGATGATAAGACAGCATTATTCCCAGCGCCGACATGCCGGCCGAAATGATAAATGTTAATAGGTATGCTATGTTTTCAATCCACATAAAAACAACTTAAGTAGTGAGTTACAATTTTACTCACTTTACGCTTGCAGCACTAACTACGAAAGTAGTGAATTTCCTAAATCCAACTTTAGTAGGAAGGATATTTTTAGCTTTTGCCGTAGATTTGAATTAACAATTTCAGAAAACAATGTTCATGTACCGGGAGGTACCACATTCGGAAAACAAAACTTAAAAAACTAAGAAAATGGAAAGTGTAAAC
>DASQBW010000279.1:0-1850 GCA_035635015.1 Draconibacterium sp.
TTGAAAAAATGATTGATGAAGGATTTGGATTGGCCGTTATTTATTATGGAGAGATTGATCCTGACAGAGATGACTTCTCAGACGGTGTGCATCCGTTTTTCTATATTGACGATCAACAACAACCTGCCGAAGATGAGTGGGGTTCAATTGCTGCCTGGGCATGGGGACTGAGCAGGGCTATGGATTATTTTGAAACTGATAATGAAATTGACGAATCAAAAGTTGTTGTTATGGGACATTCCAGGCTGGGGAAAACTGCTTTATGGGCTGGTGCCAGCGACCAGCGTTTTGCCGGCGTAATTTCTAATAATTCGGGTTGTGGCGGTGCTGCCTTATCGAAACGTCGTTTTGGCGAAACTGTGTGGCGCATTAATACTTCTTTCCCTCATTGGTACTGTAAAAACTTCCGAAATTATAATTACAACGAACAACTGCTTCCTGTCGATCAGCATGAATTAATTGCTTTAATTGCACCCCGTCCTGTATATATTGCCAGTGCCGAAGAAGATCTTTGGTCGGATCCCAAAGGCGAATTTCTTTCGGCTAAATACGCAACACCGGTTTATGAACTTTATGGTGAAAAAGGAGTTCCTCAATCAACAATGCCGGAGGTAAATCAACCCATTCTAAATACAGTAGCATACCATATCCGGCCAGGTAAGCACGACATAACAGAATATGATTGGGAACAATATATAAACTGGGCTAAAAAGTTTATTAAATAAATACGTGCCGCGAGTTAATGTTCCAGGTTCCGGTTTTATGCATAAAAAAAGGAGCCGTTAAAGCTCCTTTTAAATATCTTGATGATTGATAGTTACTTATCAACTTCTACTTTCGCCAGATCTTCACTCTTATAAGCTCCGGATAATAGCTTTTCGCGTGCCTCTTTAAAGGCTTTTAATGTAAGTTCAACATCTTCAATAGTGTGCATCGCAGTAGGAATAAGACGTAAAAGAATTTCGCCTTTTGGAATTACCGGATAAACAACCATTGAACAGAAAATGCCATAATTTTCGCGAAGGTCGTAAACCATTTGTGTTGCTTCGGCTTCTCCACCTTTCATATAAACAGGTGTTACCTGGGTGTTTGTCTTTCCAAGGTCGAAACCCGCTTCTTTCAATCCTCCTTGCAGCGCGTTAACAATTGTCCACAGTTTTTCGCGTAACTCGGGCATGGTACGAATCATATCCAAACGTTTCAACGCTCCAATAGTCATTGGCATTGGAAGCGATTTCGCAAAAGTTTGTGAACGCATATTGTAACGAAGGATATAGCAAATATCAGTTTCGCAAGCTACAAAACCGCCAATTCCGGCCATTGCTTTTGCAAATGTTCCAAAATAAATATCAATTCCATCCTGAACGCCAAAATGTTCTCCCGAACCGGCACCTGTTGGTCCCATTGTCCCAAAACCGTGAGCATCGTCAACAAACAAACGGAAATCGAATTCTTCTTTCAGTGCAACAATTTCGTCAAGTTTACCAACCTGACCAGTCATGCCGAATACACCTTCGGTAATTACCAAAATACCACCACCTGTTTCGGCAGCACGTTTTTTCGCAAAACCTAACATCTTTCGGCATTTGTCCATATCGTTGTGTTGGTATACAAAACTTTTTCCACCTTTTGCTTTATGAAGGAAAACTCCATCCATAATGCAAGCATGCGATTCTGAATCGTATACAATAACATCTTTACGGCTGGCCAACACATCAATCGCTGAAACCATTCCCTGGTAACCGTAGTTCAATAAAAATGCATCAGGTTTACTAACAAAAGCAGCTAACTCACGCTCCAGTTGTTCGTGCTTAACGGTTTGGCCCGACATCATCCGGGCTCCCATTGGG
>DASQBW010000280.1:0-4851 GCA_035635015.1 Draconibacterium sp.
AGTTTCTTCTGAATTTTTTCCAGTTCCTCTTTCTGCTCATTCAGCTTTTCTTCCTGGTTTTTAAACTGCACTTTGGCATTCTCGAGCCTCACGTTTAAGGCTTTATTTTCTTCACGGTAAGCCTGTAATTCCGCCTTCCACTCATCGGCTTCGGTTTTTAGCGCGTTGTAACGCTCCTGCCAAACCAGCCCCTGTTTTTCAATTTCAGCTTTTTGTGTCAAAAACTCACTTTCCTTTTCAAAAAGCAATTTCCCGGCATCGGCCTGTCCTTTTTGCGATTTCAACTTCAGGAAAAGAAAAACGACAATTCCGCCAACTACCACTCCTGCAACCAGATAAATAATTTCCATTTTAAATCTATTTGAGTCTTAAAAATACAAAAATGCAAAGAAGCTCAAGGGCTGATCAGAAAAAATAGTTTATTGAATTTTTAGGGCAGTTAATTTTTCTATTTTTAGGTTAAAATTACACGCATTTTATGGAGGTTAAAATTGAAGTAGGCTGGAAAAAGCAGTTAGAAGAAGAGTTTGAAAAGGATTATTTTTCAGAGTTAAGCGCGTTTGTTCGCAACGAATACAAAACGCAGCGAATTTATCCTCCCGGCAAACTCATTTTTAATGCTTTTGACCAGTGCCCGTTTGAAAAACTAAAGGTTGTAATCATTGGACAAGATCCATATCACGGGCCGGGGCAAGCGCACGGCCTGTGCTTTTCGGTGAACGATGGCATTCCGTTTCCTCCGAGTTTGCGTAATATTTTTAAGGAGTTGAACAGCGATGTAGGCAAACCAATTCCCGAAACCGGTGATTTAACCGATTGGGCACACCAAGGCGTTTTGTTGTTAAATGCCACATTAACGGTTCGTGCACACCAGGCGGCTTCGCACCAAAAAAAAGGTTGGGAACAATTTACTGATGCAGTAATTGAAAAAATAAACAAGGAAAAAGAGAATGTGGTTTTTCTGTTGTGGGGAAATTATGCCATTAGCAAAAGTAAGTTTATCAATCAGGAGAAACATTTTGTTTTAACATCGGTGCATCCATCACCACTATCGGCAAGCCGCGGATTTTTTGGCAACAAACATTTTAGTCGTACCAACGAATTTCTGGCTTCAAAAGGACTGGAACCGATAAACTGGTAAAAAAGGGTACAAAAAAACCGATCCATCAAACAACGAATCGGTTTTTAATATTATAGTGAGTGTCGCTTACCACTTATAAACTATGGAATTGATGTTCATCCCGGCACCCACCGAACAAAGAATTGTGTAATCGCCTTCATTCACTTCGTGTCCTTCCATTTTTCCTTTTGCCACCAAATCAACAAGTGTTGGTACAGTAGCGGTTGACGAGTTCCCCAGTTTACGAATACTCATTGGCATAATTCCTTCAGGAACTTCCTTCTCGCCATACAACTTTAACACACCCGAAAGAATAGCCTCATCCATCTTTTCGTTGGCCTGGTGAATAAAGATCTTCTTAATATCTTTTAGGTCAAGTCCTGCTTTTTCGATGCTGTCTTTTACTACTCCGGGAACCGTAGTAATAGCATAAACATACAGTTTGTGTCCGGCCATTTTTATATAAAGCTCATCTCCTTCATAATCAGGATTACTTGATTCTCCCAAGGTAAGCAGGTTGGCATATTTAACAGAATCGGAACGGCTTGAGTGCGATAAAATACCAATTGGCTCTTCACTTTCAACAGCTTCAACCACAGTTGCTCCGGCACCATCCGCATAAATCATCGAATCCCTGTCGTGTGGATCTGAAATACGTGAAAGCACATCTGCCCCAACAACAACACCGCGTTTATAAAAACCACTTTTTATGTAGGCATCGGCTGTTATCATTCCTTGTGTCCATCCCGGACAACCTGAAACCACATCGTGACAAATACATGTTGGATTTTTAATGTGCAATTTCATCTTCACCTTATTGGCCAAACTTGGCAAAACATCTGTGCGAACATTTCCATGCAGAATATCGCCAAAATTATGTCCAACGATGATAAAGTCCAGGCTTTCCATCGAAATCCCCGCCGATGCACATGCATCTTTCACTGCCATCGCTGCAATATCAGAAGTAACAAGTTCGTCGGCAATATAGCGTCGCTCTTCAATATTGGTAATCTCTTTAAACTTCTGAATAATCTCTTCATTACTTTTATCCTCAATCTTTTTCTTCGACGGAGTATAAAACTCGTTATTTATGAAATGCGGGTTTTTAATTATTTCAGTAGGAATACAACTTCCTGTACCAATAATTCTTGTGTAAGTTTGCTTTGCCATAATCCTTCTTCTAAGCTTTCGCTTTATCCTTATATGTCTTTAATTCAAATTTTTCGCCATCGAAAACACCATACGAAAACGATTTTATCCAGTCTCCAAGTAAAATGAAACGGCTCTTTTCAGTTATTGTTTCATTTACCAGCTGATGCCGATGACCCATTATAAAATAATTTATTGGATTTGTCTTTAAAAAATCCGCGGCAAATTTATACATTCCATCCTTATTTGCCATAAAATCTTCTTCATAATCCGCATTTGATAATCTACTGGAAGCAGACCACTTGTGTGCAATATTAAAGGCGAAATTCGGATGCAGGCGGGAGAATATCCACCGCATGGTCTTGTTTGTAAATATCTTTTTCAGGAAAATATATCCTTTGTCCGATGCATCAAGCCCGTCGCCGTGTGCCAGAAAAAATTTTTCGCCTTCAATTTCTCGAATGATATAATCGTGATGTACAACAATACCGGTCTCTTCTGCGAGATAATCGTACACCCACATATCGTGGTTCCCGGTAAAAAAATGCACCGGAATGCCTTTATCTGTAAGATCTGCTATTCTCCCCAGAATCCGGGTAAAACCGCGCGGTACAACTTTTTTGTATTCGTACCAAAAATCGAAAATATCGCCCATCAAATACAACTCAGCAACATCTTGCCGGATATCATCCAGCCACGAAGCAAACAACAGTTCGCGTTCACGGTTATTTTTCAGGGCAGGTGCTCCAAGGTGTACATCTGAGACAAAATATATTTTCTTCTTATCTGTCAATTTGCCGGTTTTATGCTAATCTAGAAGTTGAGACAATGCTTTATCAAGCGCCGGCCCCTGAAGGTTTTTGGCAATAATCACACCTTCCGGATCAAGTAAATAATTAAAAGGTATACTTTGCACATTGTAAACTGCTGCTGCCAAATTACTTCCTTCCATGTCTCCAACATTTATCCAGTTTAGCCCATCCTTATCAATAGCATCTACCCATTCAGCCCGATTTTCATCAACGCTCACCTGATAAATTTCAAAACCCTTTCGCTTATACTTTTTATAGGCTTCCGCCAATACCTGGTTTTGAATGCGCGATCCCCTGTCGACGGCTGACCAGAATTGCAACAAAACCACTTTCCCACGAAGTGAGGATAAAGTAACCTCATCGCCATCTTCATCGGGTAGAACAATATCAGGACTGTTGTCGCCCCGCTCCTGAATAAACTTTTGCATTTCTGCCGACTTTTGCTGCCGAACAGACTGTAATGCTTCGTTATAAAGCGCCTGTACCTGTTCCGAATTTGGATAAATGGAGCTTAAGGCCGAAGCAGCTGTTTTCATTACCTGTAAATCGCGTATAATATAATACGGATCGTTATTGTCGAACTTCTGATAAAGTGCTAAAACACTTGCCATCGAGAAGGGATTTTCCCGCACAAAATTGGTTGAAAATTCTGTTTGTTCTTCCATAATTTTGTTGTATTCCTCTATCCATCGCGGCCTAACATTGTTATATTCAGGATTTCCTTTATAAAGTTCGTTCAGCGATTGTAAGGAATCCATTTTCTGCAGCGAGTTATTCAATTTCATATTGAGCAATTTTACCTGCTCCGATCCGGTCGATCCTTCAACATGGTATTCGCGGTGAAAATTAGCAGCATCGGCTTGAACGGTGACTGTTTCTGCCGAGTCAATTAACAGGGTAATTGGCTCCTGTTCAGGAAGGCGAAGAAGATAGTAAGTTGGAATACCCGTAACTCCTTTTAATTCAAATTCGCCCTTTTTATTGATTTGTGCTTCTGCTATTTTTTTTACCGAATTAAGATGTAGTTGTTCCAACACAATATTTTTACCTGTTGCGTGGGTAATTTTACCCTGAATTGTGAACCCTTCATCTTTCTTACATCCCGCTAATAATACTGAGAAAACTACGATAAAAAATAAAACTCTATATGTCATGTTTTTCATTTAAAGGCTGTAAAAATAACAATTTTGATTTCAACGAAAATAGCATTCAAAGAAAATAACAATTTTTATAGTTTCCAATGAAAATACGTTCATTAACAGGCTACACATCCAGTGCTGAAAAATTAACCTTAGATAAAAAAAACCGGATGCAAATAAACGTGCTCACTCTAATTTTGCTACGATTATAGCTTCCGGTTTTAATAGCTTTAAAATTTTCGATAGGTTTGTAGCGCAAAACGTATAGAGAGTTGGTACATTGAAGATACATTATTCGCTTGATAATTTTAGCGCCCAAAACCCTGTTGTTACCATTGGCACTTTTGATGGTTTACATAAAGGACATCAACTGGTGATTAGCCAGTTGCGGGAATTGGCAGATGAGGTAAATGGTGAAACCGTAATATTTACTTTTTACCCGCATCCAAGAATTGTAACCTCTCCTGATGATACCAGTCTGCGCCTGTTAACTACTAAGGAAGAAAAAATTAGACTTTTTGAAAAGTTCGGGGTTGATAACCTGATTATATACCCTTTTAACAAAGAGTTTTCTGAGCTATCTTACACTGAATTTGTAAAAGAAATTTTGGTGAATAAGATTGGCACCCGG
>DASQBW010000281.1:0-3800 GCA_035635015.1 Draconibacterium sp.
GTTGCCATCTACTCGGAAGCTGACAGAACATCGCTCCACGTGCGTTATGCCCACGAAGCTTATTGTGCAGGAAAAGCACCATCAAGCGAAAGCTATCTGAATATTGACAAAATTTTAGAACTGGCAAAGTTAAGTAATGCCGATGCCATTCATCCCGGATATGGTTTTTTATCTGAAAATGCAGAATTTGCCAGACGCTGTGCTGAAGAAGGAATAATTTTTATTGGTCCTTCTCCGGAAGTAATCATACAAATGGGGGATAAAATTCAGGCCCGCGACGCTATGGCATCAGCAGGAATTCCGGTTGTTCCAGGAACAGATGGCGAAATAAAAACGGAAGAAGAAGCGCTTGAAGCCATTAAAAACATTGAACTGCCGGTAATGATTAAAGCATCGGCCGGAGGTGGTGGAAAAGGTATGCGATTGGTAAAAAACGAATCGGAAATTGTTTCAGCTGTTCGCGCGGCACGATCCGAAGCCAAATCAGCATTTGGAAATGATGCTGTATATATTGAAAAATACATTTCTTCTCCACATCATATCGAGTTTCAGATTCTTGCCGACCAACACGGAAATACGGTTCATCTTTTTGAACGTGAATGCTCCGTTCAGCGTCGCCATCAGAAAATGATTGAAGAGACACCGTCTCCACTTATGACACCAGAACTCAGAAATGAAATGGGGAACTCGGCTGTTGAAGCTGCAAAAGCTGTTAAATATGTAGGAGCGGGAACCATCGAATTTTTGGTGGATGACGAATTGAACTACTATTTTCTGGAGATGAATACGCGCCTACAAGTTGAGCACCCTATAACTGAACGTGTTACCGGAATTGATCTTGTTAAACAACAAATATTTGTTGCCGAAGGACGTAAATTGGAATTCGGACAAAAAGACCTCAAACAAAAAGGTCATGCTATTGAGTGTAGAATTTATGCAGAAGATCCTGATAATAATTTTATGCCAAGTGCCGGAAAGGTTTATAAAATATCATCGCCACTCGGATTAGGAGTGCGCACCGATGGTTATGTTTACGAAGGTTATGAAATTCCGATTTATTACGACCCGATGATTTCGAAACTTATTGTTTGGGGCAAAACACGCGACGAAGCAATAGCCCGGATGCGCCGGGCACTTTACGAATACAAAATTACAGGTGTAAAAACTTCAATAAAAATGCTGGAACGTGTTATGAATAACGAAAACTTTATTTCGGGAAAATACGATACCCATTTTATTGAAAAAAACCAGGATCAGTTACTATCAAAAGGATCAGTCAAAAATCCTGAAGACATGGTAATTATTGCTACACTCATTGACTATCTTGATAAAATCGGGACAAATGCAACGGTTACCAAAGAATTTGTTCCGGCACAAAGTCGTTGGAAAAAGATCTCTTACGTAAATCATTTTTAAATAAGATATGGCTGTTGAAATAAAAATAGGCAACAGGGTGGCATGGGTCAACTTGTTAAAACAAGAAGGAAATAATCTTGAAGTTGAAGTAGATGGAAAAATTTACAATGTGGATTTAATGCACACCGCCGATGGCACATTTTCAATCATCGAAAGTGGACATTCTTATAACATTGAGCTCGTTCCTGAACCTACTCCCAAAAAATACACTGCTTATACTTTGTACGATAGTTTTGATTTGGAGGTGATAGATGCTGAAGCACGTTATCTACTGAATAGAAATGCAAACGGCGGCGGACAAAGTGAAAATAAAATCACATCGCCTATGCCAGGCAAAGTGGTAAAGGTATTGGTTGAAAAAGGAGATAAAGTAAAGGAAGGCGATACTGTTATTATTATTTCGGCCATGAAAATGGAAAGCGAATATAAAGCACCTAAGGACGGAACAGTAAAGAAAGTGAATGTCAAAGCCCAAGATACTGTCGACAGCAACGAGGTATTAATAGAACTTGACTAAAAGTAAAGAAATGGATTTAAAAGCAAAATACGAACAGCTTGATGCTATGAATGCACAAGCAGAACTTGGAGGAGGTGAAGAAAGAATTGCGAAACAACATGAAAACGGGAAAAAAACCGCCCGCGAACGCATACTTCAACTACTCGATCCGGGAACATTTACAGAGATTGATAAACTGATGACCCATCGCAACTACGATTTTGAAATGCAAACCAAAAAGGTACTTGGCGACGGTTTAATATCAGGATATGGAAAAGTGAATGGCCGTTTGGTTTATGTTTTCGCCCAGGACTTTACCGTTTTTGGAGGGTCGTTAAGCAGGGCCAATGCCGACAAAATTGTAAAAATACAGGAACTTGCCCTAAAGATGGGCGCTCCTTTGGTGGGATTAAACGACTCGGGTGGTGCCAGAATACAGGAAGGCGTGGAAAGCCTTGCCGGTTATGCCGATATTTTTTACAACAATGTAATCGCATCAGGCGTAATACCACAAATTTCGGCTATACTAGGGCCATGTGCGGGCGGAGCAGTTTACTCACCTGCCCTCACCGACTTTATATTTATGGTAAACGAAAAAAGCCACATGTTTGTGACTGGTCCTGAAGTAATAAAAACTGTTACCCACGAAGATGTAACAAAAGAAGAACTTGGTGGGGCGCACACACACAGTTCAAAAAGTGGAGTAGCACATTTCTCAGGTAACGACGAAGACCAGACCTTAATGATGGTGCGCGAATTGTTGAGTTTCTTACCATCAAATAACCTGGAGGATCCTCCGATAAAATCGAATATTGATCCTACTGACCGAAAAATTGAGGAATTGGACGAAATAGTGCCGGAAGATCCGAACAAGCCTTACGACATGCACGAGATCATCCAAAATGTTATCGATAACAAACATTTTCTGGAGGTACAACCACAATATGCCAAAAATATTATTGTTGGCTTTGCCCGATTTGGAGGTAAGCCTGTTGGAATAGTTGCTAACCAGCCTGCCCATTTGGCCGGCGTACTTGATATTAATTCGTCTGTTAAAGCGGCACGATTTGTTCGCTTTTGCGATTCGTTTAATATACCGTTGGTAACATTCGTTGATGTTCCAGGTTTTTTGCCCGGTACAAGCCAGGAATTTGGTGGAATAATAAAACACGGTGCCAAATTATTATATGCTTTCTCAGAAGCTACAGTTCCAAAAATTACGGTTATTACCCGGAAAGCTTATGGCGGTGCTTATGATGTAATGTCGAGCAAACATATTGGAGGCGATGTAAATCTTGCTTTCCCTACAGCTGAAATTGCAGTAATGGGACCCGAAGGAGCCATTAATATTATCCATCGAGAACAGATGACTGTTGAAGAAAAAGCAGCACGCGTTCAGGAATACAGAGACAAATTCGCAAATCCTTACAAAGCAGCATCGTTGGGTTATATCGATGAAATTATACGTCCGCGCGATACACGTAAAAAAATTGTGGATGCCCTGGATATGACGAATAACAAACGAAAATCAAATCCACCTAAAAAACACGGAAACATTCCACTTTAATCCTATAAAAAACGAGATAACCTGGGTGGCTACCGATATAATTTACTCTTCGAAGTAAAATATACTGAAGCCCCCCGTAAATAGCAGACAAAAACACCTGAACAAATCGAAAGGTCGCAATATTTTGTTGTTAATCAGGTTTATAGTCTGCAGAATTTCTTACAGAATAAATCTCTTTGCACCGGATTAAACAGAATGATGAGCGAGAAAATCCAAAAATTTGTTACCCCACAACACCTAAAAAATAATTCAACATTCTATGCAACAATTAGATACGGCTTCTACGGGGCTGACTGGTTTTGACAGCGGGTAGAAGAGACA
>DASQBW010000282.1:0-5544 GCA_035635015.1 Draconibacterium sp.
GTCTAAAACCCGTTTATCTTTGATGGTATCCATCGGGCTCCAAAAACCAGTGTGCTTAAAGGTTACAAGTTGTCTTTCGTGGGCCAAGTTTTCCAGCGGTTCTTTTTCAAAAATGGTTGAATCGCCTTCTATATAATTTAATACTTCGGGCTCGCAAATAAAAAAACCGGCATTTACCCACTTTCCGTCACCTTTTTGTTTTTCCTGAAAACTAACCACTTCGTTGTTGCTATTAATTTCCAATGCACCCCACCGGCCCTCGGGCTGAACCGAACTTACAGTAAGCAGCTTTTTGTTGGCCCTGTGAAATGACAACAGGTTGGAAATATTAATATTTGCAACACCATCTCCGTACGTGAGTAGAAATGCCTCATTATTTATGTAGTCCTTAATGCGTTTAATTCGTCCACCGGTCATCGAATCCATACCGGTATCGATTAATGAAATTCTCCATGGTTCCGAATGATTATTCAGAATCTGGGTTTCGTTATACTTTAAATTTATGGTAATGTCCGACTGGTGCATGTAATAATTGGCGAAGTACTCTTTTATTACGTAACCTTTGTAACCCAATAAAATTACAAAATCGTTAAATCCGTAATAGGAATATATTTTCATGATGTGCCATAATATTGGCTTTCCTCCAATTTCAACCATCGGTTTGGGCTTTAACTCTGTTTCTTCAGACAAACGGGATCCAAGTCCTCCTGCGAGAATTACTACTTTCATACGATTAATTTTTATTTTGAATAGAATTTGTGATTGGGTTCGGGAATAACAGAACCCGTATACTTTCCTTATAGAACGGTAATAAAATATGGGCTTCTAAATTTTGAGGATTAACTACAACTTTTTCTGGTAATTTGATGAAATGAAATTTCGTCTAATTGTTGTACGTATTGTTAGCGTACATTTGGATGTATTGTTTGTTAAGATACATTTCCAATGTACCTCCCCGGGATATACTACATGGTTTTTATACGCTTTGTTTTACCATTTATTCTTATTGAATGCTCTGTTTGTTCGTTTGTGAGGTCTTTAATCATGCCTTTTGAAACGTTTAATGACAAACAATAGCCCAATGTTTCTACCCGAATCAGAATTCTGGAATGGCCACTTATTTGTACAACCTCGCCAATAACTCCTTTTAACGGACCATGTTGAATAAGTACTTTAGTGCCTTTTGCAATTTTTTCCTGTGTTAAGTAAACTTCCTGACCACCCCGTTCAACAAAAATTCTAATATTCTCAATCTCATATTCCGGTATTGTTTGCGGTTTTCCTCCAAAACATACATAGTTAAAAACGCCTGGAATATTTAATACATCAAAAAACTCAACATTACTAACTTTTACAAATATGTAGCTTTTAAATAGAGGCTCTTCAATCCATTTTTTTCTATCGCTCCATTGCTTTAATGATTTTTGAACAGGCAAATAGCACGCTATTTTTTGCTGTTCCAGTTGTTCCTTTATTCTTTTTTCGAAATTGGTCTTTGTATAAATTGCATACCATGCATAATTGAATTTTTTTCGAATCATAATTATAATTTTTAGGTGGAATAACATTTATTTATATTTAAAGCCTGCTTATGAATATGGCTTATTTCGACTTCTCAAGTTTAGCTTTTAACGACATGTTTTCAAGACTCAACTCGGCAAACATCCTTGATAGTCTTTCATAATCTTCTTTTAATTTCAATAACTCCTGCTTATTGTAGTTTGATGATTTAGAGTATTTGGCTTTCCAGTTGTAAAAGGTAGCCAAACTTATTCCATGTTCTTTTATTAAACTTTGAATTGATGCTCCGTCTTCGTATTTCTGAAGAATTTCAAGTATTTGAGTTTTATTATATCTCCTTCTGGCCATTTTTTAAGATTTTAATAGGTTCGAGATACGCATTCGTAAAAATTATAATTTCGATGTAATATTGTTTTATATCCTTATAAGAGCATAATATAAAATAAGTTAATAAGAGGTATTAACTCTAGACTGGTCTCCTCCTTGTTATACTTAATCTATAAAAGAAATCAGTATAAAAATTCTGAATTAACCAATTTGAGATTATGGAGTTTTTAGAAAAAATGGAGTTTTCTAAAACAATTCTTATAATTCTAAATGTTATTGCAGAAAGTTATAAGGTATTGTAAACTAAGTAGATGTGGATATAAGAATTTTGATTTTTGCATTGAGTTCATCATATTTTGAATTTAAGGTAGAGGTGTCCCTACTGTTACACCCATTTTCGTAACATTTTCACAACTCAATTATTTTATTCTTCTCTGGATTCCAAATTTAAGGTTCGGAATTTGAAAAAAAGTTACGCATTTGAAAGTTACTATGCAATAGAATTCTGAAAGTTATTTAGATTAATTCTTAGCAAATGAGCAATAAAACACTTGTAAGTGTTTTATTTTCAGCAACGTTGGATGGCTTTTAGAATTGTTGTATTTTTTTACAATTTATTTGTTTCTTAACAATTAATTGATCAAAGAGATAGAAAATACAATCAATGATCTTTGCGGAGTTTAGAAAATTCTAATTTTGTGACAAATGCATCTTGCTTTTTTCTTATAAATAAATGGAATTAGAAAATTTCTCTGATGAGAAATCCGGCAATGTGTCACCAATCTTATTGACTGCTACTTATCAGCATGGTTTGTGTATTAATTATAGTTGAACTGCCGGTAAATTGGCATCTTTATTTTTTTGCTATCCTGATTTTGCAACAAGCAAAGCCTCAAAATGTCTTTTAAAAACGTATTCCATAAAATTTTATATCTTTCACCTCGTATTTATAAACCCAATTATAAGTTAATTACCATGAAAAAAATCGTTTCACTCGTAATTGTTGTATTTTTTATACTAAATGTTGCTAAAGTAATGGCGCAACATCCATCTTTTACTTTTTTTGGTGGTGCAAATATGGCTACTACCGATGTTAAATTCGGATCAACAAATACCGATATAGAAGATTCCTTTAAACCGCTTTACGGCATGAACATTGGGGCTTTCTACGACCATGTTTTGAACAAAGATAAGTCGCAGGAGATTTCAGTAGAAAGCGGATTGATTTTTGAAAATAAAGGATATCATCAAAAGCCTAATGAAACACAATTTAGCGACAATAAAACAACGCTATATTATGTAGATGTACCACTTTACTTAAAATATCGTTATCGTTTCAGAAGTAGAAACAAATTCTATGTTGGAGCGGGCCCCTATGTTGGAGTCGGGTTATTTGGCAACTATAATTATAAGTTTCAATATCCGGGTGCAGCAGAAACTGCCAGCAGCTCCGAAAGTATTAAATGGGGAAATGATTCAATGGAAGATGACTACAAAAGGCTGGATTACGGTTTAAGTGGGAAAATGGGATTTCTTTTTCTTAACGGATTCAATGTTTGTGTATCGTACGATTACGGACTGGCCAATATTGCAGTTATAGAAACTGAAGAAGCAAAGAACAGGATTTTTCGTTTGTCTATTGGGTATACCTTAATGCTCGATGATTAGCCAAAGCATTTAAATATAGAATTTGAAAATTGTGAAATCAGGTGGCGAAAATATACCGGTTTACAGCTTGCACAATTTTAGTTCCGTTGAGCGGGCAAGTCAGCAATTTCAGGTAGAAGTTTTTGATGCCAACCGGCATTTTGCCGTAAAATACCCGCACCGGCACGATTTTTTTGAAGTGTTATTCCTGCAAAAAGGAACCGGCTCTCATATTATTGATGGCAACAAATACAACATCGAACCACCCTGCATTTTTTTTATGTCACCAGGTCAGGCACATAAAATTGAGCTTTCGCACGATATCGAAGGATTTATCTATATTTTTACTTCAGAGTTTTACCTTTTAAACCAGCGTAATCCAAACCGTCTCATTGAGTTTCCTTTCTTTTTTACCATTCGGCAAAACAATCCGCCACTTTTACTTAAAAACAAAAATGATAATCAGTTTTTGGAGAGTCTGTTTATAAAAGGAATCGAAGAGGTGCGAAAAGGAAAAGACACCTCAATACATATTTTGAGGGCAGTACTTGATTTGATCTTAACGACCTGTGCGGCTTTGTATCCTTACGATGAAAATCAATGGAAGGGTAAAGGGCATTTAGTTGTGAAAAAATTCTTTCAGCTTCTGGAAGAACATTTTCACGAAAACCTGTCGGTTGCCGAGTATGCCAACTTTATGGCTTTAACTCCAAGCCATTTAACACAAACAGTAACCCGATTAACCGGAAAAACTTCCTCTCAAATTATTAAATCAAAACAAATAATTGAAATTAAACGTTTGCTGGTACATACCAGTCTGGGAGTGTCGGAGATTGCAGCAAAAATGAACTTTCCTGATCAAAGTTATTTTGCAAAATTTTTTAAGCGCGAGGTGGGGATGTCTCCAATGCAATACCGTTCTCAGTCTATCTGAGGGCTTGAAAAATGTCCAATTCTCAAAAATGCTTAAAACATTGGAAGTTAATGGAGTTGTTTGAGGGCAAATAATGTCTTTTAACCATTAATCCATGAAGATTACCTAAAAATCCTGTAATTTTACATTTCGAAAACGTAGAAATTTTGTTGCTTTGTATCCGGGTTATTTCAATTTTAAAATTGATTTGAGCCCTCGTTAAAAAGTATAGTATTTATTAAATTATTTGATATGGAAAATTATTTCAATACACTACCACTTCGTTTGCAACTGGAACAGTTGGGTAAATGCGATTTTATGGATGAGTCGGAATTCGCAGATGGTGTAAAAAAACTAGAAGGTAAAAAAATTGTAGTGCTTGGATGTGGCGCGCAGGGTTTAGCACAGGGGTTAAATATGCGCGACAGTGGATTGGATATTTCGTATGCCATTCGCCAGGTAGAAATTGACGAGAAGCAGGTTTCTTACCAAAATGCAGTTGAAAATAATTTTGAAGTAGGAACATTTGAGGAAATGATTCCACAGGCTGATTTGGTATTGAATTTGACTCCTGACAAGTATCACACTCCGGTTGTAAATGCAGCTTTGCCATTAATGAAAGAAGGTGCTTGTTTGTCGTATTCTCATGGTTTTAATATTGTAGAAGAAGGCATGCAAATTCGTCCTGATATTACAGTAATAATGGTTGCACCAAAATCGCCGGCATCAGAAGTTCGTGCTGAGTTTTTACGTGGATTTGGGGTTCCTACGCTACTTGCAGTTCATCGCGAAAACGATCCGAATGGCGATGGTTTGGAAATTGCAAAAGCATATACGGTTGCAACAGGTGGTCATAAAGCCGGTGTATTGCATTCGTCTTTTGTAGCCGAAGTAAAATCAGACTTAATGGGCGAGCAAACAATTCTTTGCGGATTGTTACAAACCGGTTCAATTTTGTGCTTCAACAAAATGATTGATAAAGGAATTGATGCCGGATACGCTTCAAAATTTATTCAATACGGTTGGGAAACTGTAACAGAGGCTTTGAAATTAGGTGGAATTACCCACATGATGGATCGCCTTTCAAATCCTGCAAAAATTAAAGCTTACAAATTGTCAGAAGAGCTGAAAGGTAT
>DASQBW010000283.1:0-16453 GCA_035635015.1 Draconibacterium sp.
AGCAAAAGGTGTACAGGAAATTCTGATCACCAATCCCGAAAACATTGCAACGGGCAGAGGCACCAGGTTGATTTAGTTTTATCTTTAAACTGACGCTAAAATCCATTTTATAAAAATCTGGTCTTAAAGTTACTAATTTGAATTCTATATAACTTGCTCATTTAAAGACGATCAACTTACCTTAAACGCAAAAGTGTTTATCAATTGAATGTGTTCGTGTTTTCATTACTATTGTGAATCGTAATTCATCTTTATTGACAACTTAAATCGGCTTCTTTTATTAGAGATTTAGACCTTAATATTTTGTGTATGGTGCTTGTATTTAAAAGGTAAAGCCGACATTTTTAACGCTTCCATTATTAAACTTTACCAATCGTAACATGTTTATTTAGTAGTAAAAATTGCATACTAAAAACAGGACAAAACTGTAGTAATTAATCACTTAATAATAGTATTAAACATTTTAGCTACAATTTTGTGCTCGGAAACATATTTTCACACTCGTTCTCATAAAAGTAATTACATATCTTGTTACCTGAATATGAAATATTTTTACAACGCTAAAAATAAAAATGACAGCCTGCAAGAGTATATGAAGAGAGAGATATAATACAGACTTAAATGACTTAATACCAGATTTTAAAATGTCGAAGATTAATAACGAAGATTGTAGCAAAAAGAGCAAGTTTAATGGAGGAGGCTGCAAATCGTGTATTCAGGAGCATAAAAACAACGTCTTTTCCCCCCTTAATCAGGAAGAAATTGACTTTTTGGTTGATAAAAAACGACAAATTATATATAATGTTGGCGAAACAATAACAAAACAGAATACAGCATCAACCTCAGTAATATGTATCAACGAGGGACTTGCCAAATTTTATGTTGAAAGTGCAAACGGTAAAAATGTTATTATCAGAATTGCCAAAGCTGGAGATTTTATTACAGGAGGAGGGCTATTTAACGGAAATGTGCAACATTTTAGCGTTTCGGCAATTACAAAAGTAAATTGCTGCATGATTGATTCAGCAAACCTAACAAGCATTTTAGAAAAAAACAGCAACTTTGCCTTTAAATTATTACGAAACCACACCAAACAAAATAATTACCTTTTAAAAAAACTGGTCGACCATACACAAAAATACATGCCCGGAAGGGTAGCCGACACGCTGCTATATTTAAAGAATGAAATTTTTAATACCGAAAGCTTTTCGGTACCACTTACACGGCAGGAATTAGCCGAAATGTCAAACATGACAAAAGAAAGCTTTGTACGAATACTTAATCAATTTAAAGATTCTAAATACATCGACACCAAGGGAAACACTATCAGCATACTCGACGAAAGTTCATTAGTTTCCATCAGCGAAAACGGATAATTGACATATATCAATTCTATCGCTATTTATTATCAATTTTAGCATTCTGTTATATCATTTCTCCCCCAATAGTTCATAATGGTTATCCTACTACTTTTATTCCATTAATTGGAATTAGAAATATAATATACCTAATATACTACGTTATGAACTACAAATCTATTTCAAAATTATTCATGCTGGGTTTTATTCTGGCATTCATGTTTTCTTCATGTACAAAAGAGGGTCCAATGGGTCTTCCCGGTGAAAATGGTGCAGACGGAACCGACGGAACCGATGGTGTTGATGGAAACCTTTCATGTCTTGTTTGTCACTCTGCTGCCACGATGGATGCAATTACCACTGCATTCGAAATGCACCAGCATTCTGAAGGCGGATCATGGGGTCGTGGAAATTCAACTTCTTGCGGACGTTGTCACTCAAGCGATGGTTTTGTTGAGTTTGCAAGATCAGGAAAAGAAATTGCAGCTGCTGTTTCAACACCTCTAACTTGTGAAACCTGCCACGACAATCATTCCAGTTTAGAAGATGATATATCAGCTCCTGTAAAAGAACTTGGCGAAGTCGAATTCGTTGCCGTTCCCGGATATGACTGGGATTATGAAGCCGGTAATTTATGTGCTACTTGTCACCAGGCTCGCAGACCCCATACTGATTATTATTCATCAGCAGCAGGAACAGAAGTAGAAGAATTCGATGATGAAGATGATATTGCTCTTTATCAAGCCCACGGTGCTGTAGGACCTAATGGAACTATGGAATTAATTGGCGACACATTGTTGAAAGTTACTTTTGATGTGCCTACTACTCATGTATACACCAACAGCACACATGCCGGACCTCACCACGGACCACAAGCAAATATTATCGCTGCTAATATTGGTACTCAAATGGGTACGCCATTTGAACAAGATCACCACAACTGTGTAAATTGTCACATGCATGGAGAAGACGGTGCGTCCGGTCACTCTTTCGCACCAGATATCGATATGTGTAACAATTGCCACGGTGACGCTGTTGACGTTGAAGGCGAACAAGAAGAAATCGCTGCAAGAATGGAAGCTGTTCAAGCTAAATTAGAGGACATTGGTGCTATTCATGTTGATGAAGACGGAGCAGTGCATCCGATGTACGCTTCTTTACCAAAAGATCAATGGGATGCATTTTGGAATTTCATGTGCTTATGGGAAGATAAGAGCCACGGAGTGCATAATTTCGGTTATGCAAGTCAATTGTTAAACCAGGCTGAAAATGCTTTAGGCTTGGATTAAAAGCAAACATATCTATTGTTGCTACAATAATTTGAAAAAATAACAAAGTCGGATATCTTTTTAAATTATATCCGACTTTTTAAAAATCTATACTCATGAGGATATTGAAAACTCTTTTATCACTGATCGTATTAGCGATAATAATGAGTGGCTGTGCGTACAATTTTATTCTTGAAGAAGAGGTGGTAGATCCAACCGATCCCGATGCACCCGAAGTATCGTTCTCGACTGAGATCGTTCCTATTTTTGAGGCAAAATGTACAACGTGCCATAACGGAAGTCGAACACCTGACCTTACTCCTGAGAATGCTTACAATTCGCTTAATTCAAGTCGTTATATAAATACTGATTCGCCGGAAGAAAGCTTGATTTACACCAAGCCACACCCTGATGGAGATCATATTCCATACTCAGAAGCACAAGCGGCACTAGTACTTACCTGGATCGCGCAAGGAGCTCAACCAAATTAAAAACCTAAACTGATAATGATGAAAAAATACATATTGATTCTGATTATTTTAGGAGTAACATTTTCCAATTTGTTTGCACAGGAAGAGGAAGCTGATCCGGTATACGCTTTTAACAGTGGTATACTGATTGATGCACAAACATCGTACATTCCTGATGCGCGAACATTGGAATTTGTTATTCAGCACAAATTCGGTGCACTTAAAAATGGGAAATCCGACCTGTGGGGAATTTATGCTCCGGGCGCTAACATTAGGTTATCACTAAATTATGTACCAATTAAAAACTTTCAAATAGGGGCCGGAATCACAAGTAACAACATGTACACGGATCTTAATGCAAAGTGGAAAGTACTTCAGCAAAAAACTAGCGGCATGCCGGTATCACTTACCTTATTTGGCAACCTTGCCATTGATGGAAGAAATGCAGAAACACTAGGAAAAGGTCAAACTGTTGATACTAAAGGTTTAGATAGAACCGCTACTGAAATTGGACTTAGCGACAGATTTTCGTATTTCTCACAAGCTATGGTTACCCGAAAATTCAGCGATTGGGCTACATTACAGGCTGGCGCAAGTTTTACTCATTACAACATGGTTAAATGGGACTACGATCATGATGTTGTTGGATTGCATTTTAGTGGAAAAATTAAGTTCTCGCCACAGGGATCTTTTATTTTCAACTACGACAAACCACTTAAAATTAAAGACATTACGGAACAATGGACCTGGGAAACACATGCCAAGGACAACTTAGCAGTAGGTGTAGAATTCTTTACATTCACCCACGCTTTCCAGATTTATATTGGAACAGCTCAGGGCATACTACCACAGGATAATATGATGTATAACACGAACGGTGTAAACTTTAACGATTTTACTGATTCCTTTAAGGATAATTTCGCTATTGGCTTTACCATCACCAGAATTTGGATGTTCTAAACGATTAATAGCAAAAAAGGAAATGATGGTAATATCTGTAAAATCGATATTACCATTTTTCTTTCAAATAATGTTGTATATATATTCCAGACTTACTTATATCAATAATTTCATGAAATATTTCAGTTCATTACAAATCCTGTTAATTTTAGTGATGTCCGTACCAAGTTTCGGACAATATTACGATGACCCCCAAAATCACGATTGTCTGAAATGTCACTCTCAGCAAACTTATTCGTTTCATAACGACATGATGGATACGGAGGAGAAACGACTGATGAATCCATATTTGATTATCGACACAATACGATTGCGAACCGGTGTTCATCAAAATTTTGACTGTACAGATTGTCACTCGTACGAATATATGACCTATCCGCATGCGGCTTCTATAAAGCTGGAGCCAATGATGACTTGTTTGGACTGTCATGGCGGTGATGAGTCTTATGCAAAGTATGAGTTCGAAAAAGTGGCAGAAGAAGTTTCAAAAAGTATACACCACCAAAGTTTTGGTGATAATTTTACCTGCTCGAAATGTCATAACCAGCATTACTATACTCCAACAGCCCGAACAAGCAGCAGTATTGTTGAAATTGTTGAAAACAGTAATGATATGTGTTTAGCGTGTCACAACGACATGAAAAGATTCAGTTTGGTTTCGGAAAACGAAAAGCCAACAGTTGTCGACATTCACGACTGGCTACCCAACCAGGAACTGCATTTTAAACATGTGCGTTGTATCGAATGTCATACGGCAGTTGAGGATGAGCTGATGGTCTCGCATAATATTCGTTCAAAAGAAGAGGCAGTTCGCCGTTGTGCAGAATGCCACTCGGCAAATTCATTACTGAAAGCTTCATTGTACAAATACCAAAACCTTCAGGAAAGAGCAGAAGATGGGACTTCGTTAGGAATGTTATCGAATGAAAATTATGTAATCGGATCGCATCAAATCCCTATTTTTAAAACTATAAGTCTCATCATCTTTTTTGCCGCAATCGCTGGAATTATCATCCACGTAATCTTTAGAATTATCATCAAAAAGAAACAACAATGAGCTCAGACAACAAAATATATTTCTACCCACTTTGGTTACGCATCTGGCATGGAATAAACGCCTTGTGTATAATACTCCTTATAGTTACCGGAATAAGTATGAATTCGGGTTTCGAAGAGTCGGTTATCAGTTTTAAACTGATTATTACTCTGCACAATTATGCCGGATTGATTGTAACATTAAATTACTTGCTGTTTTTCTTTGGGAACATTTTTACGAGCAACAAAAAGTTTTACATTATAAAACCTCGTAACTTTCTGAAACGGCCAATGAAACAAGCCTATTATTATGCATGGGGAATGTTTCACGGAATGAAAGCACCCTACCCTCTTTCTGAAAAACGAAAATTTAATCCGCTGCAGAAATATACGTACGTAGCAGTTATGTACCTGGTTGTTCCGCTGGTGATAATTACTGGCATAGGATTGATGTTTCCTGAGCTGATTTTTAACAAAATATACAACATTAGTGGTGTACTTATTACTGCTGTAACCCATTCAGCTATGGGATTCTTTATTTCAATTTTCCTGGTTATCCATCTTTATATTGCATCCATTGGCAAATCGCCACTCGACAATTTCAGAAGCATTGTAAATGGATGGCATCACATTTAAAAGTTAGTTTCAAGAAAATAATTAATAGCACAAAAACAGAATATAAGGTATTAACACACATTACATAAATTGTTAGCTCGCTCTGAGAAAGAATATATTATCTGGTTATAATAAAATAAAAGGGCGTGGTATGAAAAAGTTGGGCAACAAAGTTGTTGGGAATATCCTGTTCAATTGCATCCCTGATAGTTTATCAGGAGTTGCAAAATTTGTTTTGATAATTGGTTCACTCCTAATTAATGGGGCGGTAGTATTTGCGCAATCAAACGAAGATTGTGCCATGTGCCACGATGATCCCGAACTTCTTACGATTGTGAACGGTCGCGAGGTTTCGAGATACATTCCAGCTAATATTCTGGAGAACTCTGTACATAGTTACCTCGAATGCATTTCGTGCCATGCCGATGCTGAGGTGGAAGAATTTCCGCACCCCGAAAAACTACAGCCCGTAAATTGTGGCGAATGCCACGACGAAGCCATGTCAAAATTTATGGACGGTGTTCATGGAATGGCTTTTGAAAAAGGCTCAAAAAATGCACCTAATTGTGCTGAATGCCATGGCACTCACGAAATTCTGAGCTCCAATAATCCGGAATCGAGAACCTACAAAATGAACATTCCGGTATTGTGCGGAACCTGTCATCGTGAAGGTGCTCCCGTAGCACGCGATTATAACATCGGAGAACACAACATTGTGGAGAATTACACGCAGGGCATTCATGGCAAAGGTTTATTTAATAGTGGATTGGTAGTAACAGCCACCTGTAACAATTGCCACGGCAACCACCTTATTCTTCCCCATACAAACATGAATTCCAGCATATCAGAAAAAAATATCGCTTCAACCTGTATGCAATGCCATGCACGCATTGAAGATGTACACGTTAAAATAATAAATAAAGAACTTTGGGAGAAAAGTCCGGGAGCGATCCCGGCCTGTACCGATTGTCACCCTCCTCACAAGGTTGAGTTGAAAAATATAATTGAAAACATTTCGGATAAAACCTGCTTAAAATGCCACGAGCAACCCGAGATCCACAAGTTGGTGGATAACGAACAGGTTTCTCTTTTTGTAGATGTAAATGCTTTTGTTAATTCAGCCCACAATAATATTACCTGTGTTAAATGCCATTCAGATGTTACCGCCAACATTGCCCGGCCGTGCGAAACTGCCGACAAGGTAGACTGTTCGAGTTGTCACGCAGAAGAATCTGAAATCTATTTCCAAAGCGGACATGGAGAAGCTTATTTTGCCAAAAACGAAAATGCACCTTATTGTACCGATTGCCACGGGTCACATCATGTTATTCCTTCTGAAAACGAAAATTCGCCAACGTTCCGCTCAGCGGTACCTCAACTTTGCGGCGAATGTCACAAAGAAGATGGAAAGGCGGGAGAAAGAACGAACCTGAAAGAAACCGATGCCTACATTGACTATTCAACCAGTGTTCACGGAAGAAGTCTTGAAGAGAAAGGATTGTTATCGGCAGCTATTTGTACCGATTGTCACACTACACACTTCATGTTAAAAGAACAAGATGAGCGTTCATCAGTAAATCCTGCCAACCTTGCACAAACCTGCGGCAGCTGCCACAAAGGAATTTATGATCAATATATTGAAAGTGAACATGGAATTCACGACAACACAGCTGAACTAAAGTTTCCTACCTGCGAAACGTGCCACTCAGCCCATAATATTTCAGAAGTCCACGAAAGTAAATTTATGTCTGAAATTAGTTCACAGTGCGGACAGTGCCACGAGGAACTGGCCGAAACGTACCTGGAAACCTATCATGGGAAAGTCTATCAATTGGGTTATCTTGAAGCAGCACGTTGTTCCGACTGCCACGGGGCACACAATATTTACCGGATGGAGAATCCGAAATCAACGATCAGCCCGCGAAATATTGTTCAAACCTGTGCGAAATGTCATACTGATGCCAACATGAAATTTACCGGCTACCTTACTCATGCCACCCATTACGATAAAAACAATTTCCCGTGGCTTTACTACACATTCTGGGCTATGACCGGATTGCTATTAAGTGTGTTTGCCTTTTTCGGGCTGCATACCTTGTTATGGATACCCCGTTCGCTGGGTGCCATGATCAAAAAACGGAAAGAGCCAAAACCATTAGGTAAACAAATGTATATCAGACGATTCCAAAAGAAAAACAGAATAACCCACATTTTTGTGATTATTAGTTTCATTCTGCTTGCTCTTACCGGAATGATTTTGAAATTTGCTTACATGGATTGGGCCCAGTACCTGGCAGAAGCCATAGGTGGTGCTCACATTGCAGGTTTCATTCACAGAACTGCTGCCCTCATTACTTTCGGATATTTTATCTTTCACGTGGTAGCACTTTTAAAAGTTAAATTCAAAAAAGGAATAAGGGTCAGTAAATTTATTTTCAGCAGTAATTCACTGATGTTTAACAGAAAAGACATCAGCGACTTTTGGGCATCAATAAAATGGTTTATTGGAATTGGTCCACGACCAGAATACGGTAGATGGACGTACTGGGAAAAATTCGATTATTTTGCTGTTTTTTGGGGAGTTGTGGTAATTGGTTCAACCGGATTAATGTTGTGGTTCCCTGAATTCTTTACTCAATTTCTGCCAGGTTGGTTGATTAACGTGGCCCAGATTATTCACAGTGATGAAGCTTTGCTGGCAGTTGGATTCATTTTTACCATTCATTTCTTTAATACACATCTTCGGCCGGAGTCTTTCCCAATGGATACCGTAATTTTTACCGGTTATGTACTGGAAGAAGAATACAAAAAAGATCGTCCGCACGAATATGAGCAACTGGTTAAATCAGGAAAAATTAAAGACGTTCGCATAGAAAAAGAGTTTACAAAAGAGAGGATGAGAACCATTAAAATTTTTGGATTCACCGCACTTTTTGCCGGCGTAATCATGATATTACTGATAATTTACTCTTTAATTTTCCACTAAAAGGGCAAAAATGGAAGCAACTGAAAATACAATTTTGAATAATCAAAAACAGATCTAAACAGATATAACAAACAGTAAGTATGACACATATACTAATCATTAGAATTAATGCATTTAAACTTTACAGAACATAGTTTCAGATCAATGTTGCGTATATAGACAACTTATAAATAAGTGTCTGATCTTGAATATTTAAAAGAAAAGTTTAATCTTCGATATTAAGTTTTTTACAATAATCCAATAAACTAAAAAACTATGAAATTACCATCATCAATAAGAAACTGGATTTCGATATCCGGAGCGGTATTAGCCATTTTCAACCTGGCCAGTATTCTTGCTTTGTTTTTATTAAACATTGCCTTTGGATTCGGAGGTCAATATATTGGATTATTCATCTTTATTATCCTGCCGGTATTTATGATTATTGGATTGATCATGATCCCTGTTGGAATGCGTATTTATAAAAGAAGAGCACGTTTGGCTGAAAAAGAAGGCAAACGATTAAACTGGCCTGTATTAGATTTTAACAACCTCGCCACTCGAAATGCCAGCATCATTTTTATAGTTGGAACAATCTTCCTGCTTATTATCTCCTCGGTTGGAAGTTACGAAGCTTTTCATTACACCGAGTCGGTAGAGTTCTGCGGCAAGCTTTGCCATGAAGTTATGGAACCCGAATACACTACTTATCATGGTTCCTCTCACGAACGTGTAGCTTGCGTTGAGTGCCATGTTGGATCGGGAGCCAGCTGGTATGTAAAAAGTAAACTCTCCGGATTGTACCAGGTATATTCCGTTTTGGCGAATAAATATCCGCAGCCCATTCCTACTCCCATTGCCAATCTGCGTCCTGCACAAGAAACTTGTGAAGAATGTCACTGGCCCGAAAAATTCTACGATAATAAAATCAGGATTAAGCATTCATTTTTAACGGATGAATCAAACACTGAACATATTATTCATTTACAGGTAAAAACAAGTACAAAAGTTACACCTCAAGGCGTTATTAAAGGCATACATCAACATATAAGCCCCGAAGTTAAAATAGAATATAAAGCGCTTGACGACCAACGGCAGATCATTCCCTGGGTAAAATATTCGAATACCCAAACCGGTGAAGAATATATTTACACCGACGAAGAAAATATGGTATCAGAAGCACAACTTGATTCGCTGGAAACAAGGGTTATGGATTGTTTAGATTGCCACAACCGGCCTTCGCACAACTACAATGCGCCACAAAATTTTATCGACGCATCAATGGCAGAAGGCAAAATTTCTACCGAGTTGCCTGCCATTAAATTGGCCGCCATGTTAGCCCTAAACCAGGATTATCCGGATAAAGACAGTGCTATGTTTGCCATAAACGCACAAATAAACGACTGGTTTGAAAGTGGATATCCTGAAACTTTCGAATCTAAAAAAACAGAAATAAGTGAAGCAATTGCAGAAATTCAGAACGGCTATTCAAATAATATTTTCCCGTTTATGAAAGCCAACTGGAAAGAATATCCGAATAATATCGGGCACATGGAATCGGACGGATGCTACCGTTGTCATAACAACCGTCATGCTACCACCGAAAACAGAGTTATTTCAAAGGATTGTACATTGTGTCACAGCATTATTTCACAAGGAACTACTGATAGTATGCAATATTCAACAGATTTCGAAGCTTTAGAGTTTCAGCATCCGGTTGATATTGCCGATGTATGGGAAACAGAAATGTGTTCGATGTGTCATACAGCATTGTATTAATTTTTGGCACAATATTTATTATTTTTAAAGCAAACTATTTACGAAATCGAGTAATATAAATTTTAATACGACAATTATGAACTACAAAAAATTAATTTTCCTTTTAGGTCTTGCGGTTATTTTTAGCACCGCAGCGACTGCACAAAGCTACAAATACATTGGTGCGGCAAAATGTAAAATGTGCCATAATAAGGCAGACAAAGGCGAGCAGTTTAATGTTTGGGAGGCCGGTCCGCACGCTAAATCGATGGATGCTTTACAAGGTGACGAAAAGAGCAATGCCACATGTATAAAGTGTCACTCAACAGCCGGTTCGGTAGATAGTGGTTTACTTGCCGGTCTTAAAGTTGAAGAAGGCGTTTCATGCGAATCGTGTCACGGTCCTGGCAGTGTATACAAATCGGCTGCAATAATGAAAAACAAAACCCTGGCACTCTCAAAAGGAATGACAGATCCAACAGAAGAAACCTGTAAAGCTTGCCATTTGGGTGAAAAACCTGATGGACACCCGGAAGCCAAGAAACCATGGAATTTTGATGAGTTTGTGAAGGTAATTGCACACGACGATCCAACAACCAACTAGTTAAAAAAATACTGTTGTTTTGTGAAAAATTCCTTTGTTTGCAAACAAAGGAATTTTTTTAATGTTTTATTCAGACAACCATTAATTATGAAGAAGTTAAGTTCATTCCTGTTTTCTATGTTATTTACCGGTATTCTGGTTGTAATTTTTGCGATTGCGATTGGCTATGCCACTTTTATCGAAAACGATTATGGCACCACCACTGCCAAAATTCTCGTTTACAACTCCAGGTGGTTCGAAATATTGCTTTTTATACTCTGCATTAACATTATAGGTAGCGTATTCAAATACAATTTAATCGCACGAAAAAAATGGACAGTTCTGCTTTTTCATGTATCATTTATAGTTATCGGAATTGGTGCGATGATTACGCGTTATTACGGCTACGAGGGAAGCATGCATATTCGGGAAAACAACGCATCAGATTTTATTGTGTCTGCAGCATCGTACGTTACCGTGAAAGTTAGCGATGGTTCTGAAACATTAGAAGAATCAACTGAAGTAAAATTCTCGCCATATACTGCAAACCGTTTTTCAGAAAAAATTCATTTTAATGGAAAAACAATTCAAATCGACAACCAGCAATTTATGCCGTCGGCTGTTGAAAATATTGTTCTCGACCCGAATGGAGAACCGATTGTTTCCTTGATTGCAGTAGTAAATGGTTCGTCACGAATGGACTTCACGCTCAGAGACAACAACACAAAGAATTTTAATGGTATTATGCTGGGGTTTGGAAACAACTCAAATTCAGATATTCTGCTGAGTTTAAAAGATGGGAACCTGTACGTTTCGGCCAATGATTCAATTGAGTCTTCAGGAATGATGAGCGAGGAAAGCGAACATATTGCACCCAATACAGAAACACTGGTAAATACACAAAAAGCATACACCTATAAAAACCTAACCTTTGCCATCAAACAGTTTCTGCCCAATGCTTCTGTTCAACTTGCCTATCAACAGGCCGCCCAGGGCATGAGTGCGCCCGATGCTTTTAAAGCTATGATAACAAGCAATAGAGAAAGCAAAGAATTGATCGTTCATGGCCGTAGCGGCGAAGTTGGAGAATTTTTCAGTACTTCAGTTGATGGAGTGAACGTAGCCATTTCTTATGGTTCCAAAATAATTAAATTACCATTTTCCATTCATTTGAACGATTTCCAGCTCGAACGCTACCCGGGTTCAATGAGTCCGTCATCATACGCCAGCGAAGTAGTTTTAAAAGATGGAGCTACTGAAATGCCGTTTCGTATTTTTATGAATAACATTCTGAAATACAAGGGTTATCGCTTTTTTCAATCCTCATATGATACCGATGAGCAAGGTACTATTCTATCGGTAAACCACGATTCGATGGGGACATCGGTAACCTATTTTGGTTATTTAATTATGGCAATCGGAATGTTACTTACTTTGTTCAATAAAAACAGCCGTTTTAAAAGCCTGATGAAAGCGTCGGCACGACTTCGTGAAAAACGTAAAAAACTGTTTGCTGTTCTCGTAACCTGTGTATTAATGAGTATTGGTGCACAAGCACAAAATACATCGGTAACTCCCTTAAACAGCGACCATACAAAATCCTTTAAGAGTTTACTCATTCAGGACAGAAAAGGACGCATTGAACCGGTTTCCACACTTGCGTCTGAGATACTTCGAAAAGTAGCAAAAAAGACCAGCTGGGAAGGACTCTCTCCTTCCGAAGTTTTTTTAGATATGCAGGCAAATCCTGAAAAATGGAAGAATATTGCTATTATAAAAGTTGCAAATCCTGAATTGCGCCGGTCAATTGGAATAAATGGGAAATACGCTTCATTTAATTCAATCGTTCGGCCTCGCGAGATGGGCGGCTATATGCTTAGCTCCGCCGTGCAGGCAGCCTATAATAAAGAAAGTAATCTCAGAAATAAGTTCGACAAAGAAGTCATGAATGTTGACGAGCGGGTAAATATCCTAATGTCAATATTCACAGGAGATTTTCTGACTATTTTCCCGGTTCCCAACGATAACAACCACAAGTGGGTTTCGATTAACGAAGCACAGGAACTTCCGGCCCAAAATGCAGATGTTGCCAGCCAAACGGTTTCATCATACCTGCAATCGGTACAAATCAGAGATTGGGCAACAGCAAATCAATTGCTTAACAATCTGAAGCAAAATCAGCAAACCAATGGAGCAAAGATCATTCCCTCTGAAACAAAAATAGAAATGGAGGTGATCTACAATGATTTGAACATATTTGGAAAATTATCGAAGATTTTCATGTTTACCGGCCTTATTTTGCTGATGCTACAACTACTGTCGTTGTTTAATCCAAATATAAAATTACGTTTCCTGAAAAGTTTTGCCTTTTATTTTATACTGCTACTTTTTCTGGCTGAAACCGCTGGACTTGGGATTCGTTGGTACATTTCAGGTCACGCACCATGGAGCAACGGATACGAGTCGATGGTATTTATCAGTTGGGCAACGGCACTTGGTGGTTTAATCTTTGCCAAACGCTCGGAAATTACACTCTCGCTCACATCGGTTTTGGCCGGATTAACGCTAATGGTTGCCGGAATGAGCTGGATGAGTCCGGAAATCACCAACCTGGTACCCGTATTAAAATCTTACTGGCTAATCGTTCACGTAGCGGTTATTACTGCCAGCTATGGATTTTTGGGAATTAGCGCCCTGCTTGGATTCCTGAATCTCATTTTAATGATTTTCAGAAATAAACGTAATTTGGACCGAATTAATCACACTGTAAAAGAATTGGTTAATATTATCCAAATCGCTTTAATTATAGGATTGTTAATGGTTACACTCGGATCTTTCTTAGGTGGAGTTTGGGCCAACGAAAGCTGGGGACGCTACTGGGGTTGGGACCCCAAAGAAACCTGGGCGCTGGTAACTATTTTGGTGTATACCTTTATTACGCATATGCACCGAATTCCAGGGATGCGCGGTAGCTTTGCCATGAGTGTGGCTGCAGTTTTGGGCATCAGCTCTGTGTTGATGACCTATTTTGGTGTGAATTATTACCTTTCGGGCTTACACTCGTATGCACAGGGTGAAGCGGCCCCTATTCCATCGGGTGTTTATATTGCAGTGGCAGTTGTAGCTTTTGTTATTGTTTCAGCGTATTTCTCCGAAAAGACAAATCCGATTGTTGAGGAAGAAGTAGCAAGCGAAGAATAAATAAATCAGGGGCAGACTAAAAAATCATTAACCTGCCCCTGATTCATTTATTGGCGCTCCACTTTGAACACACTCCTCTCAGTCAACTTATTATGCTTTTCACAAAATGATTCTCAGCACTTTTTACAAAATCATATCTATACATCTATATTCTTTACTATATTTGTACCGGCTCCGAGCCAATCTTTCTAAAGTGCAAACCAGGGGATTTTGGCCGATGGGATTACCCGGAAACAGGTTGTACTCCCGCATCCCACTATGGTCGGGATAAATTGGAAAGGAGAAAGAGCAATTTCTGCATTGGGTGAACTGAAGCTCCTTCCCTTCCCTGAAACATGACAAATGGCACAAGAAAAAAAAGATACCAAAATTGAATATCCCAATTTGCTGTTGATCGCAGGCAACGGAAGAAACGTGGGAAAAACTTATTTTGCATGCCGTATAATTGAATCATTATCAAAAAAAGCCACCGTAACCGGACTTAAAATCAGTTCTCATATTCACCAGCACAACAACGAGGATGTGCTTATTAAAACACAACATTACGTTATTTTACAAGAAAAGCAAATTACAGGAAAAGACAGCTCGTTAATGCTACAGGCCGGAGCCAAACAGGTTTTTTTTATAATGGCAGCACCGGAGTATCTTCAGGAAGCTTTTGAACAACTATTGGCTTACCTGCCTGATACATCTGTTGTATGTGAATCAGGAGGATTGCATGAAATTATTAATCCGGGTTTGTTCTTTTTTGTACAAGCAGCAGGAACCCCTGTTCAAAAACCACAGCACCTGATACACAATCCGATAATCGTGTATAACGACGGAAAAAACATTAAATTTGATTACAACAAAATTCAGCTTAACAACAATAAATTTTTACTTATTTCATGAACCAATTTGAAGAAATACAACAGCTGATAGGCAATATAAAACCGTTTTTACCAAAGGAAAGGGTACTACTTGAAAATGCTTTTAACAGGGTATTACAGGAAGACGTGGTTGCAGATTTAAACATGCCGCCTTTCAATAAATCGGCGATGGATGGTTATGCTTGTCGTTATGATGATATTAACAATGAGTTGGAATTTCTGGAAGTGATAAGTGCCGGCAAAATTGCAACAAAAAAGGTTGGATTAAACCAGTGTGTTAAAATTATGACCGGTGCTGCTGTTCCGCCTGAATGCGATTGTGTTTTTATGGTTGAAGATGCCCGGGAACTCCCTGAAAATAAAGTGCGTTGCAACAATCCTAATACAAAAAAAAATATTTGTTATCAGGGTGAAGATTATAAAAAGGGCGATATTCTGCTAAAAAAGGGAACCATAATAAATGTGCCGCAAATGGCGGTTCTTGCCGGAGCAGGCTATGCAGAGGTGCTGGTTTCAAAACGCCCAAAAATTACAGTTATTGCAACAGGCAGCGAACTGGTTGCTCCTTCGGCAACACCAACTTCAGGACAAATTAGAAACAGCAATACCAGCCAGGTTATAACACAATTACAAAAGATGAATCTGGAAATAGTGGAAAACCTGATGCTGGCCGACGATTATAATCTAATCACCCAAAAATTTAATGAGGCATTAAATACAAGCTACATTGTTGTTTTTACTGGAGGAGCATCGGTTGGTGATTTTGATTTTATACCTGCAATCCTGAAGGAACAAAATTTTAAAACATACTGGGAACACACCGGCATGAAACCCGGCAATCCAATGTCTTTTTCAGAAAAAAACGGGAAATATGTGATCGGGTTATCTGGTAATCCGGTGTCATCGTTGGTACAATTTGAGTTGATTGCCAAACCTGCCATTTACCGGCTTCTTGGGGCCAGCTACTCCCCCATCCGAATTAAGGCACAGCTAAACTTTAGCTATCAACGCAAAAAGGCCAATCGTTTTGCAATAATTCCGGTTATTGCTGACGACCATGGAGTGATTCAGGAAATCCCTTTTCATGGTTCGGCGCATATTAATGCTCTCACTTCGGCAAATGTTTTGCTTGAAGTACCTTTTGGAATTTCAACTATAAAAAAAGGCGAATTTGCATATGTACGACCGCTTTAACAGACATATCAGCTACCTGCGGATTTCGGTAACAGACCGTTGCAATTTTCGCTGCGTTTATTGCATGCCGGCAGAAGGTATTCCGCACAAAAAGCACGAGGACATCCTTTCTTTTAAGGAAATATACGATATCGTAAAGCAGGGCGCAGAACTGGGTATTAAAAAGTTGCGAATAAC
>DASQBW010000284.1:0-2764 GCA_035635015.1 Draconibacterium sp.
CAATTATTTTATGTTCCATCTATTTTAGGTACCGAAGTTGTTTTAAACGAAACCGAATCGAAACATGCCATTCGGGTGCTTCGCTTAGAAGCAGATGACGAGATTGAGCTTATTGATGGCAAAGGAGGATTTTATAAAGCAAAAATTACTGATGCCAATCCCAAAAAATGTAAGCTCAGTATTATAGGTTCGCAAACCGAATTTGGCAAAAAAGACTTTCATTTGCACATTGCAATTGCCCCCACAAAAAATATCGACCGCACCGAGTGGTTTCTGGAAAAATGCACAGAGATAGGCATTGACGAAATCACCCCTATCCTATCGGATCATTCGGAGCGAAAAGTGATAAAACCCGAACGTCTGGAAAAAATCCTGGTTTCGGCTATGAAACAATCAGTTAAAGCTTACCTGCCCAAACTGAATGAACTAACAAAACTTTCCGACCTGTTTTCACAAGCCACACAAACAAAAAAATTCATCGCTCATTGTTATGACGGCGAAAAACCCCACTTAAAAAATGTAGTTAAACCCGGCGATGACGTATTAATTCTAATCGGCCCGGAGGGAGATTTTAGTCCTGAAGAAGTTAAGCTTGCACTGGAAAACGGTTTTGAAGAAATTTCCTTAGGTGATGCACGTTTACGCACGGAAACAGCCGGTGTGGTAGCCTGCCATATTGTTAATCTGGCAAACGCATAATACGAAATCAATCTCCCTTTGAAAAATTCCGCTTAAGTCGCTACCCTGCCCACTGATCCATCTTTTCCGGGCTCCAATTCAAAAATATGCTGTGGTTTTAAATCGGGTTCCTTTCGGTGCGAGACATACAAAATTGCCGTTTGACTTTCAGCCGCAATTTTATTGATCAGGGCCGAAAGCAAGGCTGCACTTCTATCATCCAAACCTGTTGAAGGCTCATCCAAGATCAATAGTGGCGGATGTTTGATCATTGCCCGGGCAATTAAAACCATACGCCTGTGTACCTGCGAGAGCTCAATAAAAGGGCGATTGCGTTTCTCCTCAAGTCTTAATACTTTCAACCAGCTGTTGGCCAAATGTTTTTGTATCTCGCTAGCTTTATGGTATAAACCAATGGAATCGTTTAAACCAGAAATAACCATCTCCTGTGTGGTATGGCGGCGCGAAAATAATTCCATCATGGCAGGGGTAAAATAACCGATCTGTTTTTTAATTTCCCAAACACTTTCTCCCGATCCTTTTTTTCTACCAAAAAGCTCAATATCCTGTCCGTAAGCTTTTGGATTATCGCCTGTTATCATGGTTAGGATAGTTGTCTTTCCTGAGCCGTTAGGACCTTTTAATTGCCAGAACTCACCTGCTTTTATTGTCCAGTTAATAGCGTTAAGAATTGGACGATCGTGATAATGTACCGATACCTTACTCAATTTTATCAAGTCAGAGGAGTTAATTTCTGATTGTTGAATTGGCTCTGGAATATCAACATTAAACCCAATTTCCATAGCAGGTTCATACTTCTCAAGGTATTGTTTAATGCCATCAGCAATTACAACCTTCCCTTTTTCTATACGCATTGCACATTTTATAAAGGGCAACAAATCATCCTTACGTTTAAACACCTGTATAACCGGCATTACCTGGCTAATGGACTGTAAACGTTCTTTTAAACGTTTAACCGAAGCCACATCCAGGGCATCAAAAGGATTATCGAGCACAATAAAATCCGGGTTTCCACCAATCAGGAATTCGAGAAGCGCCTTCTTTTGCTCACCACTCGAAAGTGTTCGAATGCTTCGTCCATAATTTTTTGTCAACTCATAATTATCGTGCCTGAATTCTTCTTCAATAAATTTAGCAAGCGTAGCATTTGAAAACAAAACTCCCCTTTTCCCCTCTAGTTCAGGAAAATAATCTGGACTGTCTCCTATTAACAAGCTCTTAATAAATCCGGAATTCATGGCTAGCTCAGGCCCATTTAATGCAATGTGTTTATACATAGTTCCAACGTCACTTCAATAATTCGTGCCAATTTAGAAATATCTGAATGAATTGCCGGTAACACGCTTCAATATTTCTGGGTTTATAAAATAAAACCGAACCAACATGGTCTGTACTCCTATCCCTTCGTTAAAAAATATTATTTTGAATTATTCTTAATAGATCGTAAATTGTTGAAGCAATTTTCA
This sequence comes from Draconibacterium sp., assembly GCA_035635015.1. Taxonomy (GTDB): domain Bacteria; phylum Bacteroidota; class Bacteroidia; order Bacteroidales; family Prolixibacteraceae; genus Draconibacterium. Next base: position 2,166 of record DASQBW010000284.1, read on the forward strand.
GACACGTTATCAGTATTCAAAATACCTATGCCAACTTACCAATACAGAAATGGAATAGCTATTTGTGATAATTAATAACTTAAATTAAGACAAATGAAAAAGTTCAATTTTACTTTACTGCTGATTGGCTGTATGGTTTTAACCCTTCTAACATCCTCTTGTACCAATAGTTCCAGTTCAGCCGAAACGGACCAAAAAGAAGCTGCAATTACTGGAGAAGAACTTGTGGTACGTGGTGAGTATCTGGTAACAATAATGGGTTGTAACGATTGTCATTCGCCCAAAAGAATGGGGGCCAACGGGCCAGAACTCATTCCTGAGTTACTTTTGTCGGGTTATCCTTCAGAACGCCCTATTCTTGATTTTGATAAGAATTTAACAAGCGAGGGATTTGCCGTATTTTACCCGGATTTAACCGGAAGTGCCGGCCCCTGGGGAATTTCGTTTGCCGCGAACCTAACACCCGATGCAACGGGAATCGGAACCTGGACCGTAGATCAATTTAAAAAAGCACTTATGGAAGGTAAATTTAAAGGGTTGGACGGCACGCGCCAGCTACTGCCACCAATGCCTTATGAAAACTTCAGGAACATTAAGGA
>DASQBW010000285.1:0-7018 GCA_035635015.1 Draconibacterium sp.
GTCGGTTAACGAAATCCCAAACTCTGCCGATGCCGCATTAAATGCCGAAATACCCGGCACCACCTCAAAAGGAATATTCTTTTCTTGTAGATACGAGGTTTCTTCCGCTCCCCGGCTAAAGATCATCGGATCTCCCGATTTCACGCGCACCACTACTTTTTCCTGTTTTGCAAACTTTTCAATTTTGTGGTGAATAGATTTTTGCCTCTCTGTTACATCAACGCCATCACCGGCACGTTTACCCACAAAAATAAGTTCTGCATTCTCCGGGAAAAGTGCCCGAACATCGCGCGATATCAAGGCATCGTATAAAATCACATCTGCCTCTTTAATACAATTGTGCGCTTTCACTGTGAGTAAATCTGCAGGTCCGGGTCCCGCTCCTATAATATATACTTTTCCCACTTGTGTCATCATCTTAAATCCGGTATGTCCATTCCTCCACCTCTTTTAAGTAGTCCATCGGACTAGGGTAAATGAACTTGTACTTCAGTTTATCAATCAGCTTATCACTATTCACGATTTTATAGCTGCCTTCTTCATCAGTAAATTCAGGAACTGGTAATTCACTGATTTTAGCAGCTTTAGAATAGAATTCTTTACGTCCCGGATGCTGGGGCGATGAGGCATTAAATACCTCGCCCCAAATATCTTCCTCAAGAATCCGAGTAATTATATTAACGCAGTCGTCACGATGAATCAGGTTTATCGGGTCATCTGTTAAAGCTTCCTTTTTATTCTGAACAAACCGTGCCGGATTTCGGTCGTAGCCAATTAATCCGCCAAAACGCAGAATGGTTGTTTCAAACGACTGCTGTTGCAAAAACATCTGTTCAGCCGTTAACAAAGCCTTTCCGCTTGGTTTTTCAGGATGACCTTCATCTCCCTCTTTTACTTCCTTGTTCACCGATTGATAAACCGAAGTTGAAGAAATAAACAACACTTTTTTGATATTGAGTTCCTGAGCTTTCACAATCACTTGCTCTATTTTTCGCGGAAAGGAATCCTCAACACAATCTGTTCGCGAAGGAGGAAACGAAACAATTAATACCTCAGTATTAAAGAAACTGTTGTAGTCGATTTCCAGTGAACGAGCTTTTGCTTTCACAAAAAAGGTACTTATACCCGTCATCTCAAGCACATTATAACTTGTGGTAGAAGTTGCAGAACCTTTAACTTTCCACCCATTTCTAAGCAGGGATTTGCCCAATGCTGTTCCCAGCCATCCACATCCTAATATTGAAACCGTTCTTCTCATGTTTAATTGCTTTTAATTATTTCAAATTCTGGCTTTATGTTAAAACCGGGTTAATTCCTCCCCGAGTTAATGCTTAAAATCACGACCATCACTGATCTCTTTCACATATCCTTTTCGGATTACAAAATCGCCAAAATGCTCTTCGGATTTCCTGCTTGTGGTAAAGTCGGCGATAATTGGTTTCAATTCATTCAGTATCTCTTGCTCGCTTATGGTTTGTTTGTACGGTACATTCAGGCGGGTTCCGTTAAAGCTGCCTCCGAGATACAAATTGTAATAACCGGGCGATTTCCCGATCAATCCAATTTCAGCTAGGTATGGTCTTCCACAACCATTTGGGCAGCCGGTCATGCGGATTACAATTTCTTCTTTACCGAGCTGATGTTCGTCCAGAATAGCTTCTATTTTTGAGACTAAATCGGGCAGATAACGTTCGGCTTCGGCAAAAGCCAGCGGACAAGTTGGTAATGCCACGCAAGCAATTGAATTCTTTCGTAAACCGGAGATATCTTCAGGAGACACACCATGTGTCTTAAACAAAGCATCAACCTGATTTTTTACTTTTGTACTCACCCCCGAAATGATCAGGTTTTGATTTCCGGTAAGAATTATAACGCCGTCGATTACTTTTGAAATTTCACGAAGCGCTGTTTTTAGTTTGTAATCGCCTCTGTCCAACACACGGCCGCCTTCCACAAAATAAGTGAGATGCCATTTTTTGTCACTGCCTTTTATCCATCCAAAATCATCTCCGTTTCGCTCTAAATTGTATGCCCGTTCCGGCTCCAACTCGTACCCCAGATACTTAGTCAACTCAGCTACGAATTCCTCAACTCCCATCCTGTCGATGGTATATTTCAAACGAGCCAGTTTGCGGTCCTTGCGATTACCGTTATCGCGTTGTACCAACACAACTTTTTCCGCAACGTCGATTACTTTATCGGGCGTGCAAAAACCTATTACGGTTCCGGTTCTAGGATACGTTTCGGAGTTTCCAAAAGTGGTACCCAAACCACCTCCAACAGCAATATTATAGCCAATAATTTTCCGGTTTTCAACAATGGCAATAAATCCCAGGTCTTGCGAAAAAACATCACAATCGTTATGTGGCGGAATTACAATTCCAATTTTAAATTTACGCGGCAGGTAACGATTTCCGTACAAAGGTTCAACCTCCTCTTTACTGTCGGCCACCAGTTTTTCATCCAGCCAGATTTCGTGATAGGCTTTCGTTTTTGGCAACAGGTGCTCACTTATTTTTTGGGCGGTTTCAATAACCTCCGCATGAAACGAAGATTGCGCGGGATTTGCATGACTCATCACATTCCGGTTAACATCGCCACAAGCAGCAATGGTATCCATTAGGCTGTCATTCATCCCCTTTATGGTTGCTTTCAGGTTTCCTTTTAGTACTCCATGCAATTGAAAAGTTTGCCGGGTTGTCAGTTTTAAAGTACCGTTGGCATACTTCTCCGATAGCTCATCCATTTTAAGCCACTGCTCAGGAGTAAACTTTCCTCCGGGCATACGCAAACGAATAAGAAAAGAAAAGGCCGGCTCAAGTTTCTGGCTTTTTCGTTCTTTGTCAATGTCGCGATCCCACTGCTGGTAAATACCGTGGAATTTAGAAATTTGCGTATCTCCATCCGAGATTGCTCCGGTAATAGGATCGGCCAAACTTTCAGTCAGTGTCCCCCGTAGAAAATTACTTTCGTACTTCAATTTTTCTACTTCTGATAGTTCCTGCCAATTAATATTCTCACTCATAATTTTTGGGTTATAGTTTCAGGTAACGACCGGGTTGAAGGTAGCGGTCATTCCTTTTTGTTAATAAACATCGGTTTGGAAACGTTTCTCGCGTTTCAAATTCTTTACATATTTCTCTGCTTGTTCTTCACTTATTCCACCCTGGGCGCTAATTATTTCAAGAAGCGTTTTATTCACATCCTTAGCCATATTTTTCATGTCTCCACATAAGTAAAGATGTGCACCATTCTCCAGCCACTCATAAACATCTTTCTGATGCTCTTTTAACTTATGTTGCACATATATTTTTTCTTGCTGATCGCGACTAAAAGCCACATCAATTTTTGTTAACACGTCTTTCTTTAACAGTTTTTGCCACTCAAGCTGATAAAGGAAATCTGAGCTAAAACGACGGTCGCCAAAAAACAACCACGATTCTCCTTTTATTCCGAGGCTTTCGCGATGCTGCATGAATGCACGGTATGGAGCCACCCCGGTACCGGCTCCAACCATAATAATTTTTGAACCGTTGGCCGGAAGTTTAAAAGCTGGATTTTTTTCGATGTAAACCGGCACCTGCTCTTCAATCTCAATATTATCGGCCAAAAACGAAGAGCATGCTCCTTTACGCAAGCGGTTTTTACGCTCGTAACGAACCAGCGAAACGGTAACATGTACCTCTTCGCCTACACTCTCCATACTCGATGAGATAGAATACAAACGTGGCGGTATTACACGAAGAACTGCTGCCAATTTGTTGGGATTCCATTGGTAGGGAAAGTCTTCCAACAAATCAAGCACATCGTGCCCGTACAAATACTCATCCAGTGCTTTATCATCGGAAAGGAGTTTTGCCAGTTCAGCATTTTGTGTTTTTTCCTGGTATTTATTAAGCACATCGTACGTTAGTAACGTTATTTCAAGGTGGTGCAATAAGGCATCTTCAATCGTCACCTCATTTTCAGCTACATCTACCTTTTGCTCAGGATTAAATCCGGTGAACTTCAGGATATCATCCACCAATTCTCTTGGATTTTTAGCGAAAATGCCAAGCGAATCTCCAGGTTCATATTCCAGCCCCGATCCTTCGAGTGAAAGCTCAAGGTGATAAACTTCTTTGTCTGAGTCTCGTCCGGTAATTTTAACCTTCTCCAAAACTGTAGCCATGTACGGATTTGATTTTGAGAATTCTTCACCGAAACCACCTGCAGATCCTGAAATAGGAGAACCGGGTATTACTTCCTGCGTTTCGGAAGGTGTCAGATTTAACAGGAAACTGTTCATCCACATTTCTGCAGATTGTTCATAATCGACATCGCATTTTTCCAATGCCGTTACCCGGAGTGCTCCTTGTTTTTTTAGTGCCTCATCAATGTCTTGTCCTGTTTTACAAAAATGCCTGTAGGTTTTATCTCCCAAAGCAAGCACCGAATAGTTTATTCCATCCAGCTTCGGAGCCCTTGTTCCGGTTATATACTTGTAAAAGTCTTCAGCCATATCCGGTGGATCACCTTCGCCATGAGTACTAACGATAACGGCTACATTCTCTTCCTCGTTCAATTTCTTATAATTGTAATCGTACAAACTTAAGACCTGGGCGTTAATTCCTTTAAACGAAGCTTTTTCGCTTAATTTCTCGGCAAGTCCCTGCGAATGTCCGGTTTCGGTACCATATAAAATAGTGAGGTTTACCGAACTTTGGGGCGCTGGAGCAGTAACTGTTGTACTTGCTGCAACCGGGACTTTAACACTGCCCAGGGCTGCCAATCGCCCCTCAAAATAACCATTCAGCCATATGGTTTGCTCTTTATTCAAACCTTCAACCAGTTGACTTAAAGCACTTAATTGTGCATCATTTAATGGATTTGTTTTTAAACTCATTTTTACTTGTAATTAAGTTCCAATTTATCTTTTATTAAATTTCTAATTCTTATCGACTCATAAACGTCCTCGCCGTTTGAGCTCACCGCAACCGAGATATTTCCATGCCGGTAGATAGCAGGAGAAACAAACTGACAGCGATCTGGTTTATCATGAATATTAACCAAAACCTTTTCTGCCCGGCAATCCTGTTCAATCTGCAAGTCTAATTCAGGGTTGTTCGAGCAGGAGTAAAGCATCAGATAATCCTTTAAATATTTTTTGTGATAAGCTACTTCAATGTATCTCACTCCACTTTTTTTTATCGCCTCACAAACATCAATAGCCAACACTTCAACTTCGGCACTGTGGCGCTGTAATATTTTAAGCTTATTGTAGGCACTTTGTCCGCCACCAACAATCAGTATTTTCTGATCGTAAATATCAATTGCTATAGGTAAAAAATTCTTCCTTCTCATATCATCTAAATTTCATATTCAATAGGTGTATCTTTAACACGTCCAAAATTGATTTTGTTCCATGCCCGCTCGTGAAAAAAATACAGTGTCATTTTAGTAAACAGCTCAACACCGCCAATGGTAACCGCAAAATTTATATCGCCCACCACAAACCACGAGATCAAAATCGTATCAATCGTTCCAATGGTACGCCACGAAATTGTTTTTACAATACTCCTCCGCTTTCTTTCGCTTGTAATCCCGTTTGCTTTTCTCGTTGCCATATGTTCTGTCTTTTTTAAAACAATTTTCTGTCATTCAGTTATTACACTAAAAAAAAAGCCCTCCTGTTATTACAGAAGAGCCTTTCAAATCGAGTAAATATTATCAATTCATGGACAGTTCCTCTGCACAACAAAACAGGCACAACACATACACATCATATCCATCATTGTTATTTTAGAAAAACTATTCATCATTATATTCTCAATTATATATATGTGACTTTTGTCACACTTTGCAAATGTAAATGAAAAATTCAGATAAAAAAGATTCTTGGCTAATTATTTTTATTTAGTTTAAATTAATCAACTATCAAAAGGGTTGCTGACGGGGCGAAAAACAGCACATCTGTTTTTTAATTGATATAATTGTTATGCTATTCTGATAATTTCCTGAAGCCCCTTATTTATAATGATTTCAGACAATAACAAATATTAACAAAAGCACTATAAAAAGCTGTTTGAATGCACATTAACCTGCTCGATTTACAAGGGTCAGATAATATAATTTTCCCTCTTGATTTCTACCTCTTGATTGTTAATAAATTATTACTATTTTTGGTGTCCTCGCTTCAAAAAAAGAAGAAATCGAGAATCAATAAAACAATAAAACACATATACTATGAAAGTGTATAAAACTGATGAGGTACGGAACATTGCTTTAGTTGGTAATGCCGGCAGTGGGAAAACCACCCTTGCAGAAGCTATGCTGTTTGAGGGTGGAGTAATTAATCGTAAAGGGGACATTGATGCCAAAAATACGGTATCAGACTACAATCCGATAGAGCAGGTCTACGGCAATTCAGTATTCTCAACTCTAATGCATACTGAATACAACGGAAAGAAAATTAATATTATGGACACCCCGGGGATGGATGATCTTTGCGGAGGTGTTGTTTCTTCACTAAGCGTAACGGCCTTAGGGGTGCTAACCATAAATGCATCAAATGGTATTGAAGCCGGAACAGATGCAGCTGCCCGTCATGCCGACAAAGCTGAAACGCCGCTTGTATTGGTATTTAACCAGCTCGACCACGACAACTCAAATTTCGACAATACATTTGAACAATGTAAAAACGCATTTGGTAATAAAACTACAATTATTCAATACCCTGTTGATCCGGGGCCAGGTTTTTCGTCCATAATTGACGTACTTAAAATGAAAATGTACGTGTTTAAAGACGATAGTGGCAAGCCTGAGATTGTGGATATTCCGGAGTCGGAACTTGAAAAAGCCAACGAATTACACAACGAATTGGTTGAAAAAGCTGCAGAAAATGAGGAAGCTCTAATGGAGCTTTACTTTGATAAAGGCACACTTACCGAAGACGAGATGCGAAAAGGCATTAAGCTGGGCATGCTCGACAGGACATTGTTCCCTGTTTTCTGTACGGGTGCGAAAAAGAGTATCGGCG
>DASQBW010000286.1:0-5908 GCA_035635015.1 Draconibacterium sp.
TCCACTTTTATTCTTCTTTTTTCGGATAAACATCGAATAAAGATAAACGAGACACCCATTTTTTCAAAACAAAAACACACATCTGCCAGACAGTCTGCGTGTTAGTGTTTTTGCCTGAAAAAAGCGCACAAAACAGGAAAAAGAAGATCATCATCCGGATATGTGCATTCATTATGGTTCGGTTGAAATAGAATTGACAACACATTCGATTGGAGGCTTATCGGAAAATGATTTTATTGTGGCCGCGAAGATCGATAAGTTTTAGAAAAAAGGCAGGGATATTTTCAACTTTAAGGAGTGGTGATCATTGTAACATGACCACTGCACCTTAAAATTTTAATCTGTTTTCCCCATAGTTCTGACATCTAAAAAACTTCCACTTTCAAAGTCCCTGGCTCTTTCAATAGCCTTAGAAACGGTGTGAACCGCCTCATCAACAGATGGCATTTGCCTTGTTGCCTTTACCTCCTTCAATTTTTCAATTGTTGGAAATGCTTCCGTGTCGGACAAATTAAAAATATATTCTTGCATCTGGCTGTCAATAAGACCGGGAGCCAATGCACAAAAATGGGTTGCAGTAAATTCTTTAGCATATAAATTCACAAGCATGTTTAAAGTTGCTTTCGATAACGAATAAGCATTCCACCCTCTGGCACCACTCACTGAAGCCCCGGACGATACAGCCACAATTTGAGGTATTTCTTCCAATCTTCGAAAAAGTAAATCAATTAGCACCTTATTGGCCCATACATTAATGTTCATTACGCTTTCAATTTCGTCGAGTGTGGTATGGTAAAGATCCTTAATCTGGTTCAAAATTCCGGCATTCAATATCACTAAATCGATTTTCTTTTCATTGGCCAGGAATGCCGCAACTTTGGGCTTTAACTCCTCGAAATGTGAAAGATCCTGAGACAAAAAAACAAAATTGGAGAACGCATCCAGCCCATTATTATGACTGCGACTTATGCCAAAAACTTTATGTCCCCTTGTTAAATAATGCTTTGCCAGTCCAAAGCCCAAACCCGAACTGGTCCCTGTTATTAAAATATTCATGTTGTTCTTTTATATCTAAATTACTATTACCCTATTAAGTGCTTCAAATTATACATACTCCAAAAAGTTACATCTTTTTTTATTATTCAGAACTGAAATTGGCTTTCTCTTCACAATCTCATGCTTTAAATTATCGCTACTGCTCGTGATAAATTAAAACCGGTAATTGCGTTGATTTTACAATCGACTTCGTTTTACTTTTATTGAAAATGTGTTTGAGAAACGATTTATTTTCTTTTAGAAGTACCAGCAAATCTGCCTTACTTTTTAAAGTATATTCATTTAAAAGTTCGGTCAAATTATCATTCCTGGTCTGATAAACCGCTCTTACCAGCAATGGTTCATAATCAATTTGATTGCGTAACATTTCTTCAAAACCGGCCTTTTTAACCCGCTCTTCAAAATCGACACTATCTGTTACGTGAAAAGCGGTAATGTTTGGCGAATAATGAGGAAAAGTTGCAATCAATCGTTTTAAACTTTTCACATCCTCCCTGTTGTAATCGGTTGCATAAACAATTTCTGTGTAGGGTTTGTATTCTGCTCCTTCCGGAATAACCCAAACCGGACAATTCACTTTTTCAATAACATCCATGTTTCCGGAACTTTGAAACCAAAAACCGCTATCCTTTTCGCCATGCAACACAACCATATCAACGAGTTTCTTTTTCACTAAATCTTCAGCCACATCGCCTGGCAAACCAAGCTGTGCGGAAGTTTCGATAAAAACATCCGCAGAAATTTCCTGGTTAATCGATTGTGCGTATTGCTGTAATGTTTCCTTTGATGTTTCTACCAGCTTATCCATATCTTGCTTTACCTGCATCGAAAGATACCCTGAAGTATCAGCCATACCAACAGTATAATTTTCGGGTGTATGTACAAACTGCACGTTTACTTTTGCTCCCAGGTTAACACCCATTCCTGCAACATAACGTAAAAATTCTTCGGATTCGTTTGGTTTGCGTACAAATGCTAATAATGTTTTCATGATATTATTTTCTTTTTATGTTTTATTTGAAATAAATACTGCAAGGCTTGTGCCTTAAAACAATACTGATCTTGAAGCACAAAAAGGGGAATGAAGTGTGGAAAACATCTACATAAAAGGTCTGTTTTACCCCACATTATGATTTATCCATGAAGATTATTCAGTTGGCACATTTTTTTCACAATTGGAAGTATTGAAAACAAAAATGTTATTTAATATGAAAACAAGAATGAAAATGATGCGACTTAATTATCGTTTTAAAAAGTACAGCTGGATCTTAATGATCCTGTTGGGGATTCTGACTTTTTCCTGCAATAATTCCAGTAAATCAAACTCGCAGAATAATGAGTTGGCAGAAGAGGTGCAGGATGTAGAACAAGAAATAGATGAAATAATTAAGGAAGAGAAAGGAGAACTGAAGAATAAAGTTGACTCGGCTGTTGAAGATTTTAACCAGAAATTTTACGTGTACGAAACCAAGCTTCAGGAAAGTACAAAAGAGTTGAATGAAGAAACAGCGGATGTATTCGCAGAACTAAAGGAAAAGAGTGAAGATTTAAGCAATCGCGTTAACGAAATTCAGGAACAGGGCAGCGAAAACTGGAATGAGTTTAAAGAAGAACTGGAACACGATACAGAACAGTTTTCAGAAAGTGTAAAAGATTTTTTCGAAGACAACGAATAATATACCCACCCTGACATCATTGTAAGATGATGATTTTATTGAATGAGGAAACAAGCGAAAGATATAAAAGAAGCACTCAACCAACCCAAAAAAATTAACGAAATTCTTGACGAACAAATCGAATCTGCTTTGCATGAGCATAACCGATCAAATCAGGATTTGTTTTTGTCGGGAATTTCGGCAGGTTTGGAGGTTGGGTTCAGTGTATTTCTGATGGCCGTAATCTATAGTCTGTTCAATGGTATTGTGCATCCTTCGGTTTTGCATACACTAATTGCACTGGCCTATCCTATCGGTTTTATTTTTGTGATAATAGGCCGCTCCGAACTTTTTACCGAACATACAACACTTGCAGTTATTCCGGTACTAAACCGAAATGCTTCCGTTAAGAGTTTACTTATTCTTTGGGGAATTATTTACGTAGGAAACCTGCTGGGCGGCTATGTCTTTAGTTATATTTTGTCGTTCTTGCCCGAACGATTGAACACAGTAAACAATGGGGCTTATTTTTTCCTTGCCGAGAAGCTAATTCAACATCCGTGGCATATAATAGTGGGCAGTGGAATTTTGGCAGGTTGGCTTATGGGCTTGTTGTCGTGGTTGGTAACATCCTCTCAGGAAACCATTAGCCGAATATTAATAATTGCTTTCATAACTGCGGTCATTGGTATTGGCGGATTGCACCACTCCATTGTAGGATCAATAGAGGTTTTTACGGCTGCAATTTCAAGTGATCTAGTTGGGTGGAAAGAATACGTACATGTTCAAATCTGGGCCACTGTGGGAAATATGATAGGAGGCGTTGTGTTTGTTGCTTTAATAAAATATAGCCACATCAATCCAAGTAAAAAAAGAGGTACTATAAAATAAAAGTAGAATTCACGAAGTTTATAAAGGTTCAATAATTTTTAGACACCATGGCATTTTAACACAAAAGCCCCAACCAAAATGTTGGGGCTTTCAATATCATCAGATATCTCTTTACTCACCTTATTCTTTGTATTCGTCCCAACTCACCACTTTAATGTCCTCGAGGCTGTATTTGCAAATTCCGTAAAGGAATGCACTTGCAACGCGAGCGTTTGTAATTAGCGGTATGTTATAATCGATTGAACTACGACGAATGTTGTAACCATTTTTCAACTCGCGGTTGGTATGGTTTTTAGGAATATTAACCACGAGATCAATCTTCTTATTCTTGATCATTTCAATGGAATTCGGCGACTGATCTTCTTCGTCAGGCCAGTGCACCAGTGTATTCTCAATACCATTATCACGGAAAAACTTGTGCGTTCCTTCAGTGGCGAAAATATTGTAGCCTTTTTCAACCAGCATTCTTGTACTGTTCAGCAACTCCACTTTGCCTCGCGATGGTCCTGATGAAATCAAGATGTTCTTTTTCGGGAAGTTGTAACCTACCGACAACATCGCTTTCAGAATCGCCTCGTAGTAAGTATCGCCGATACATCCAACCTCTCCTGTCGACGACATATCTACACCTAAAACAGGGTCGGCTTTCAGCAATCGTGCAAACGAGAACTGCGGTGCTTTAACCCCCACATAATCAAGCTCGAACAACGATTTATCCGGTTTTGGCACATCGATTCCCAACATCACTTTTGTTGCAATTTCAATCAGGTTCAATTTCATTACCTTCGAAACAAAGGGGAAGCTTCGCGATGCGCGCAGGTTACACTCAATAACTTTAATGTCGTTATCTTTTGCCAGGAACTGCATGTTAAATGGTCCGGTAATTTCCAGTCCTTTTGCAATCTGACGAGCGATTTTCTTCACCCTGCGAATGGTTTCAACATATAGTTTTTGCGGCGGGAAAACAATCGTTGCATCACCCGAGTGAACTCCGGCAAACTCCACGTGCTCCGAAATGGCATAAGCAACCATCTCGCCTTTATTGGCCACGGCATCAATCTCAATTTCTTTGGCCTGCTCGATAAACTCGGTAACAACCACCGGATGCTCTTTCGAAACATTTGCCGCCATTTCAAGAAAATGCTCCAGCTGATCAGGATTGGAAACAACGTTCATTGCCGCACCCGAAAGCACGTATGACGGGCGAATTAACACCGGATACCCCACTTCATCCACAAACTTGTGAATCTCTTCGATGGTTGACAGGCGTGCCCAGCGTGGCTGATCAACACCCAAATCATCAAGCAGTGACGAGAATTTCTCGCGGTCCTCTGCATTATCGATTTTTTTGGCCGATGTTCCAAGGATTGGTACATTCTGTCCATCCAGTTTCATGGCCAGGTTGTTCGGAATCTGTCCCCCCATTGAAACCACAACGCCGTGCGGATTCTCCAGGTCGTAAACATCCATAACGCGCTCAAAAGTCAACTCATCAAAATAAAGTCGGTCGCAGGTATCGTAATCCGTACTCACCGTTTCCGGGTTGTAGTTGATCATTACCGAACGATAACCCTGCTCTTTAATCGTATTAATGGTATTTACACTACACCAGTCGAACTCTACCGAACTTCCGATGCGGTAAGCTCCCGATCCAAGTACCATCACCGATTTATGATCGCCTAAATAATTTACGTCATTTTCGGTACCGTTGTGTGTCAGGTACAGGTAGTTGGTTTGTGCAGGATACTCGCCAGCCAGCGTATCGATTTGTTTTACTACTGGTACAACACCGTTAGCTTTACGATAAGCCCTGACTTTCAAAATATCTTCATTGATATTGACATTCTTACTCCTCAGTACCAAACGTGCAATCTGGAAATCGGAATAACCGGCTTGTTTTGAAGCTTTCAAAAGTGGAATTGGTAAGGTCTCCAATTCTTTAAACTTCTTCAGTTCAAGTTTTATTTTGTAAATATTATTCAGCTTTTGCAGGAACCATCGATCGATTTTTGTTTTCTCGTGAATCTGGTCGATTGAATAGCCTTTATTAAATGCCTCGGCAATGGCAAAAATTCGGCGATCGGTAGGATTTGTTAACTCCTCTTCGATTCCCTCAATGGTAATCTCCTCTTTGTTGGCTACAAAACCGTGCATTCCCAATCCAACCATTCGGATACCTTTCTGAATGGCTTCTTCAAAAGTCCGTCCAATGGCCATAATCTCGCCTACCGATTTCATCGAACTTCCGATATTTTTCGAAACGCCGACAAATTTGCTCAAATCCCAGCGAGGAATTTTCACCACAC
>DASQBW010000287.1:0-2796 GCA_035635015.1 Draconibacterium sp.
GTAAATATTGCTGTAATAAGACTAATAATTATACCCCCGATTGCAGAGTAAAATATTAGCTGAAGGGATAATAAAAAAGGACTCATAAATTTTTTAGTTATATTCATAACCATATCAAGCTGTTCTTCTCCAACACGACCTTGTTCTATTATTTTTTGTTCTGTAAATATCATTAGTTTTTCGTGTAAAGAAGGATCGATTACTTTGTAAAGTAAGTAGGTGTAAAAAGCAGAAATAATACCAGCAAATAGGATCGCTAAAAATCCAATTCCTACAGCTTGACCATATGTCATCGTTCCTTCAAGAACTTTTCGATAGGCCAACTGAGCCCATATTACACCACCTATTAATATAGGATATGAAGTAAATTGTACCCAACTTTCAAAACTATATCCCAATACATAAATGATAACTGATACCAAAACCAAAGCTATTCCTAAATAAATCCCATAGGATAGTGACGATTTTAATAATGGAGAAGATTTTTGTTCCATGATGTTTGTTTTAATTATAGGTTCGACAAATATAAATGAAATTTTATAGCATTAAACTAAAAGTATACTTTGTTGGCAGCATCTGTATAGCAGTATCAGCAAATTTAAATTGATTTACAGATTCTGCGCAAAAAAAATCGCATGTTTATGTTTCATTTTCAAATGAATAAGTGTTCGTTTAACCTTTAAAATTACGCGATGTGTAATTTTTGTTTGGAGGAAGAACAAAATTTTCTACTTTTGTCGCCGGGTAAGTCCTGTGCGACCAGCTCCTGCTGAATCCCCCCAGGGTCGGAAGGCAGCAAGGGTAGGCGGTTGTAGCGGTGCGACACAGGTAGCTTACCCACTTTTTTCGAAAAGTAAAAGCGTTCAAAAAAAAGTGATGAAAAGGTGAAAAAAGGTATTGCAAGATTAAAAAATAATGTTTTCCTTTGCACCCGCTGATTTGAAAAAGCAACGTTCTAAATTAAATTGACACAATAAGCCGAATTAGCTCAGTTGGCCAGAGCACGTGATTTGTAATCTCGGGGTCCTCAGTTCGAATCTGAGATTCGGCTCAAAATATTTTAGGGGAGATACCGAAGCGGTCAAACGGGGCAGACTGTAAATCTGTTGGCTCAGCCTTCGTAGGTTCGAATCCTGCTCTTCCCACAAAAGGGAATAACTGAAAAGTTGTTCCCTTTTTTTATGCGTTTTTTTAAGAATTTTAGTGAGGTTGCCAAGAACTGATCATGAGGAAATGGAGGCTTTTGTTTATACTGAGGATCTAATTTAAGCTGTAAAGCACGGCAAAAAAGTGCATCACACTTCCTGCTAAAACAAAAAGGTGCCAAATGCCGTGTCCGTATTTTAAATTGCGCCAGGCATAAAATATCACACCTATGGAGTAACAGCCTCCTCCAATAAACAAAAATGCAATGCTCGAAGTTGGTAGATTCCTTACAATAGGACCTATGGCGATTAAAAACATCCAGCCCATAACAAGGTAGATTCCTACCATTAATTTCCGAAAACGTGTTAAATAAATCGATCGGATAATAACACCTGTAATTGCAAGTCCCCATATAATGCCAAAAAGTGCCCAGCCTAAGGCCCCTCTTATGGTAGTAAGCACAAACGGGGTGTATGTTCCTGCTATTAAAAGAAAGATGGCTGCATGGTCGATCCTGACTAAAATATTCTTTACTTTTTGATGGCTAAAACTGTGGTAGAGTGTTGATGATAAGTACAACAATACCATTGTGCTTCCAAAAATGCTAAAGCTCACCACGTGCCAGGCACTGCCTTTGATTGCTGCAAAAACAACCAGCAAAACCAACGCTGCAATACTTAGCAAAACACCAATACCATGTGTAATACTGTTAAATATCTCTTCGCCAATTGATAAGGTTCTGTAACCTACTTTCTTCTTTCTACTCATAAATCACTTTTCGAATAGATGTAAATTTTGTTCGAAATTAGTAAAAAATATTTTGTATTGTATGATAATAATTTATTCTAAATAACATGTATTATTAACGATCAGCATTTCAGGAGATTATAATTCTTTGTTTTTAGAATTTATTGATAGAAGTATTTTTGATGATCAGATTTATATACTTGTTAAGGTGATTTGCAGCTTGCCGGATCTTATTAAAAGTAGCTGGATTTATTGCTGCAGAACTTAAAATTTAATCTATCTTTATACGAGTTACAGATATGGAATTACCCGTAATAAACAATACAAATCTAGATGCTTTGATGGATAAGGCAGAGATTGTTCGGCAAACAGCCGAGCAGATCATGAAGGATTTTGGGATGTTTGGTGTAGAAATAACATTTTCCGGAAATATTGAAAATGCATACCAGGAGTTACATCAGCAATTAATTAGCCAGATAACCGGTTTGGTGGAAACAAACTACGATTTGTTATTGTCGGTTCTTTACCAGGTTGATATTACCAACCGCGAGCTACTTAAGGCCGAGCAGGATTTACCACACTATTCGCACATTGAGATTATTGCACATCAGGTAATAGCCCGGGATTTGAAAAAAGTTTTGCTGCGAAAGTATTTTAAAATGAAAGATCAGGAAAAGGGAAATGAGAACAGCATTGATATTAAATAAAAAAGCGTCATATGACGCTTTTTTATTTTCAATTTCCAAATATATATCGGATGTTAATTCCAAATCCTTTTGCATGGAAATCGGTTTCCTCAACAATGCTGATTGCCGGCCTCCAGTCGGCTCCCAGAGCTATAGGGATGCCATTAAAGCGGTATTCCAATCCAATTTCTCCAATGGCACCCAACCAAAATGGATC
>DASQBW010000288.1:0-2629 GCA_035635015.1 Draconibacterium sp.
ACCTGGTTCTCAGGATGAAGGTGAACGAAGTACCCTGGAAAATACTCTCTACCGTATTAATTTACCCCATAAGCCCGGTGACAAGTTTTGTAAAGCTTCTTCCTGTACCGACACGATTTTATATGTGCCATTGGAAACTACAAAAGAATCTTTATTTGGAAACCCCGTGTTCTCTGCCATGAACGAGGATTATATTGTTGTAAGTGATCGACATAAAATACTGGTATTTGATTATGCAGGTAAGTTTATTCGCAAGATTGGAAGGACAGGAAAAGGTCCCGGCGAGTTTGGTGTCATTGCAAACTTTATTTTAAAGAATGATACGCTTTTTATATCATCAGGAAAACTGGGAATTGATAAGTATACGTTAGATGGCAAATATTGGGGCTTTACCAAATTAAATTGTAATTTAATGTATTTCTGTGCCATGGAAGATGGGGGCTATGCCTGGTATGACTATTACAGTGGCAAAGTTATTTATTTTAATAATCAGTGGGAAGCAACCGATACATTACAGGTAGAATATAACCTTTCCAAATACAGGCCTTTTTTTATTACTGTTGAGTATGATGATAAATACCTGGTTAAATCGGGCAGTCAACTTTTGTTTAAAACCTATAATAATGATACAATATTTGATATTACGGAAAAAGAACGAAAGCCGGCGATAATTTTGAATTTCGGGAATAAGCTGTTGCCTGACCACCTGACTTTTGAAAACGTGCAGGATAATAATAAATTTAAGAAGGTTGCCGGTTCATATCTACGTTTTAACTTATTGCAAACCGATTCTTTTGTGTATATAATAAAACGAGGCTATGATAGATTAAAAATCGGTACTTCGCTTTCTGTATATAATCGTAATACCGAAGAAGTTAAAGAGTACCAAACTGGGCATATTAAGGACGATTATAAAGGGGATGCACCGTTAATGTCATTTATGTATTCTGCAACAAATCCTAATACTTTAGTTACACTTTATCCGTATGGGATGGTCAAACAGGCATACGAGAGATCAACACCTGAAGCAAAGGAATTCTGGAAACAGAAGCTTTCCAATATGGATGAAAACAGCAATCCATTATTGGTGATAATAAAGTTAAAATGATGATATGACTTGTTAAATATTATCATTGCTGTCCCATTAAAATCTAATAATGTTCTTTGAAATATTTGAAATTTAGTTAGTTACAGGCTTTTTTCGATTAAACGGATTTCAATTTGCATTTTCGCTATTCCTAAAGAGATTAGCAAATGCATAAGGATAAATACGTTTTCGCTCAGTTGGCAGCGTTCTTGGATAGGAATAAGTTCAATTACATCGTTCGCAAGTTTGACGGAGACAAATACGTGAAGCATTTCACTTGTTGGAACCAATTGCTTGCTCTGATGTTCGGGCAATTATCAAATCGTGAAAGTCTGAGAGATTTAATTGTCGCACTTGATGCTCATCATTCCAAATCTTATCATTTGGGTTTAGGGAGAAATGTTTCAAAATCATCCTTAGCCAGAGCTAATCAGGACAGAGACTATCACATCTTTGAAGAGTATGCTTACTATCTAGTTAATGAAGCCAGACAGAAACGAGTTTCTGACATCTTCAAGCTTGATGGTAATATCTACGCTTTTGATTCAACTACGATTGACTTGTGCCTTTCCGTATTCTGGTGGGCGAAGTTTCGTAAGAAAAAAGGTGGAATCAAAGTACATACATTATATGATGTAGAGACACAGATTCCAGCATTCTTTCATATTACAGAAGCTTCTGTACACGACTCTACAGCAATGAAAGAAATTCCTTATGAATCAGGATCATATTACATATTTGACCGTGCATATAATCACTTCAGGATGTTATATAAGATTCATCAAATAGGAGCTTTTTTCGTTGTCAGAGCAAAGAAGAATCTTCAATACCAGGTAGTCAAATGGAAACGAAGATTGCCAAAGAATGTGCTTTCAGATGTAACGATTGAATTGACGGGTTTTTATCCCAGGCAATACTATCCAAAATATCTTCGATTGGTCAGATATTGGGATGAAGAACAAAAGCGTGAGCTTGTGTTTTTAACTAATGCAATGCACATTTCGCCACTTCAAGTTGCTGAACTTTATAAGAACCGCTGGCAAGTCGAGCTATTCTTTAAGTGGCTAAAGCAACATCTGAAAATCAAGAAATTCTGGGGTACTACTGAAAACGCTGTACGGATACAAATCTACGTTGCTATATGTACCTACTGCTTGGTTGCAATTGTCCAGAATGACATGCAACTTGACAGAAGTACATATGAGGTTCTGCAGATCTTGAGTATATCATTGACCGATAAAACTCATCTTCGGAACCTCTTTAAGAGAACTAAATTTCAAAATATCAATGAACGTTTTAGACTTAATGAGCCAAATTTGTTTAATTTTTAATAACGTCCCGATTTTAATGGGACACTAGTGAAATATTATTTTAAATAGATTGATTATGAATGAAGAACCAAATGAATATATTAATGGAGAATTAATTACACTACAACTCAGAGATTTGAAGCAGATAACATTTGAGGTAACTAATCGTTGCAACCTGAATTGTAAGTATTGTGGTTACGGTGATTTATACAACAATTATGAGGACAGGGAG
>DASQBW010000289.1:0-1640 GCA_035635015.1 Draconibacterium sp.
AAATAATCTTTTACAATCGTTCGGGCCAAATTAAAGCCATTTTCATCCTTTCGGTTTAGCTGAAGGAGTAAACACTCGCGCAAATCGCGGGCGGCAATTCCGGGAGGATCAAATTCCTGGATGACCAATAAAATCTTTTCCAGTTTTTCTTCAGGAACATCCAAATTCATGTTAAAGGCCAAATCGTCGCTAATGGCCATTAAATCACGCCTGAGGTAGCCATCATCATCAATATTCCCGATAATGTATTCGGCCAGTTGCTGCTCCTCATCATCCAAATCGGCCAGTCCCAACTGTTCATTCAAAAACTCATGAAAACTTGTACCTACCGAAAACGGTACATCAATGTATTTATCGTCTTTGGAATAATTATTAACGTTTAACTTGTAGGTTGGAATTTCCTCATCCTCGTAATAATCATCCATTGAAAACTCTTCGTTATCAATGTCAGAGTTATTATCATCGCGATTATCCATCTGATCGTCAACCGACGAGGGATTATCCGATTCAAGTTCTAAAACAGGATTTTCTTCAAGCTCCTTTTTAATGCGTTGCTCGAGTTGCATAGTTGGGATTTCCAAAAGCTTGATCACCTGAATTTGCTGAGGTGATAACTTTTGGAGCAGCTTCTGTTGTAATGATAGTTTTTGCTCCATAATCCCAATTGTTAACCCCGTAAAAATAACATTTTTTTTGGAGTAGCATCTCTAAATTACACCATCAAAATTCGGCATTTTTCGGTGCACGCGGAAAGGCGATTACATCACGAATGTTGCCCATTCCGGTAACAAAAAGCATAAGACGCTCGAAGCCAAGGCCAAAGCCACTGTGTACTACCGAACCAAAACGGCGGGTATCTAAATACCACCACATTTCTTCAGCCGGAATATCCATTTCTTCCATGCGGGTGGTTAATTTTTCAAGGTCTTCTTCGCGCTGCGAACCACCAATAATTTCACCAATACCGGGAAACAGTACATCCATTGCACCAACTGTTTTTCCATCGTCGTTCTGTTTCATGTAGAACGCTTTAATGTCTTTCGGATAATCGGTAAGAATTACCGGGCACTTAAAGTGTTTCTCTACCAGGTAGCGTTCGTGCTCACTTTGTAAATCCACTCCCCAGTCAACCGGGAACTGGAACTTTTTCTTTTTATATGGTTTCGAGTTTTTCAGAATATTAATCGCCTCGGTGTATGGCAAACGCACAAAATCATTTTTCAGCACAAACTCCAGCTTCTCGATCAAATCCATCGAACGCTGATCTTGTGGTTTATTTTTTTCTTCCTGCTTTAAACGATCTGCCAAAAACTTCAGATCGTCCATGCAGTTGTCCAAAGCATATTTAATACAGGATTTCAGGAATTCTTCAGCCAGATCCATATTGTCATTCAGATCGTAAAAAGCCATTTCCGGTTCGATCATCCAGAACTCTGCCAGGTGACGTGTTGTATTCGAATTCTCGGCACGGAACGTTGGCCCGAAAGTATAAATCTCGCCAAGCGCCAACGCACCTAACTCTCCTTCCAGCTGACCTGAAACGGTTAAGTTGGTAGCTTTTCCGAAAAAGTCCTGGCTGTAATCTACCTCACCATCTTCGGTTAAGGGCGGATTTTTAGGGTCGAGTGTTGAAACGCGGA
>DASQBW010000290.1:0-5092 GCA_035635015.1 Draconibacterium sp.
ATAACGGAATTTTAGCTGATGTTGCTCCAACATTGTTGGCCGACATGGGACTCGAAGTTCCTGCTGAGATGACAGGTAAAAATCTTATTAAGAAATAAGAAAACACTATAGATAAAATTTCAAACCTTACTTGTGTTGCAAGTAAGGTTTGTTTTTTAATATTTGTACCAAATAAATTTAAAAGAAGTGATAGAGATTGGTCGTGCCATAGTAAGTCGTGATGTTGTTGAGAAGCATTTTCTTTGCGATATTTTAAAATGCAAAGGCGCTTGCTGTATTGAGGGTGATTCAGGCGCTCCGCTTACCGATGAGGAGGCTATTCTCATTGAGGAAGAATATCACACTTTTGAAGATCTGCTTCCCGAAAAACACAAATGTGAAGTTGAAAAACAAGGCTATTCAGTTATCGACAGCGATGGCGACCTGGTAACGCCACTTGTTGACGACCGCCAATGCGTTTACTCTTATTATAATAAACAGGGGATATTAAAATGTGCTATCGAAAAGGCGCACTTCGATGGTAAAACCAAATTCCGCAAACCTTTGTCATGTCATTTGTTCCCCATTCGAATTACTGAGTACAAACGTTTTGATGCCGTAAACTACCAGGAGCTCGATATTTGTAAGCCCGGTCGTAAATGTGGTGTGTCAGAAAAACTTCCACTTTACAAATTCTTAAAAGAGCCACTTACTGCTAAATATGGTGCCGATTGGTACAAAGAGCTCGAAATTGCAGCCGAATATATTCTGTCTGAAAAGTAGGCTCAAATGTCGCAGAATTTTCATTTATTCTTATTCAATCTTTGTTGTCCCAAAATGCCGATGTGTCCCAATGCTTCAATAATTGTCCCTATGTGGGACATGATATTATTTTGGCACGGGCGTTAAGTAGTTGAAAATAAAAATATTACTTGTTTTGGCATTAGTGTTGTTTATTAAAAAGCGTATCCGACCCTAAAGGATACAACAGCTTTTTGAAGAAAAAATTACAAACAAATAAACAACACAACATCATGAAAAAAGTAACATTTTTATTAGTAGGGATTTTGATTTTCGGAGTAAGTAACTTGGTTCAGGCGCAAGAGAATTCTCATGGATTACGAATTGATATTCCAACACATGCTATGGTCGCATTGGCTGGAGCTGAGGATATTGTATTTGAAACAATTGAACCAACCCTAGCTGGGGGGAAAGTAACATTTGAACAACAAGGCAACACTGAAATTTGGTTAAATTATTCATCAATTGTATCCGCAAGTAATAAAATGAATGACATATCGGCGCAATTATCTTCAGATATTGAGGGGATTACAATTCGAGTTGAAGTGGGGGAAGATGCGGAAGATTCAAAGAAAGGAAAAACAGGAACTGGTACTATGCAAACATTGTCATCTGGAAGTGGTGCAACAGTAGTTACCGGGATTGGTAGCTGTTTTACTGGGACAGGTGTTGAAAAAGGACACAGTGTAAAGTACTTTGTTTCTGCAGACGAAAATTCCTATGCAGACATCACGGCAAATGATAATGATATAACAGTAACTTATACGATTACTGAGAGATAATAAAGGTACAGAGATAAACAATAAGGGTTAAACGGGTCAATCTGCTGATTGGCCCGTTCTTTTTTGCTGATTTTTCGATCAGATATTTCTTTTTAGCAGATTTCGCCGTAGATTTAAAACATGAAGTTGTTGGACGCAATATCATGTTTTATTTTACTGGCGCTTTTTTCATTGGCTGCGGGTGCGCAGGAAAGTACCAGTCACAATTTGGGAATTGAAGTTCCGGAGGTGGCTCTGTTGGCTTTACAATCGGAGAACAGTTCCGATATAAATCTTAATGCTACGCTGCCAAATACCGCCGGTCAGCAAATAAAAACAAACAAAGAACAGCAATCGGGTATTTGGATAAACTATTCGTCGATTGTGAGAGAGAATCAAAAACGCAAAGTAACGGCAACCGTAGTAGGCGGGATACCTCAGGGGATGAAGCTGAAAGTAAAAGCTTCGGAGAGTAGAGGAGAAGGAAAAGGAAAATTAGGAGAGTCGTTATCGTGGGTTGCACTTCGGAATGGATCGGTTGATGTAATCTCAAATATCGGAAGTTGTTATACCGGGCGTGGAGCTCAAAATGGCCACATGCTTACCTATAAAATAGAACTTGATGATGAAGCCGGTCAGTACGCTAAATTGACACACTCAGAAACTTCACTGCAAATATTATACACATTAACCGACGACAATTAGTTTATCATTCGTATTTTTAGCCGAAACTTATAAGCAGCTAATATGTCACTGAAAAGGTTTTTTCTCTTTTTTATACCATTACTATTTATTACCAGCATTTTTTCGAATCGAAGTTATGCGAATATTGTTGTGCTTAACGGCTTAACACACGAAAACATAGCTGAAGCCGGAGAAGGCTATCGGGGTGCTATACAGGTGCAGAATGCAGGAACAGAACCGCAAAGTGTAAAAGTGTATCAACGCGATTACTGGTATGCATTTTCAGGCGAAAGCCGACACGATGAAGCCGGTTCGCTGGCACGATCAAATGCCGCCTGGATAAAGTACAGTCCGACCTTGCTTACGCTGCAGCCCAACGAAACGGCAATGATCGATTTTGAAGTGAGTGTTCCGGCCAATGACACACTGAAAGGAACCTACTGGAGTGTGATAATGGTAGAAGGAATACAGCCTGAAGATACTGCTGCATCCTCAGGTGTTAAAATTCATACAGCCATACGTTATGCTGTGCAGGTTATTACCAATATTGGAAATACCGGAAAGCGCGATTTGCAGTTTTTGGGCATGGAACTTACGGCCAACGAGAATGATACACAGGTGTTAAATGTGGCAATTGAAAATACCGGCGAACGAATTTTAAAACCCGAACTCAATCTAGAGTTGTTTAATGCTGATGGAGAATCGATAGGTGTTTTTAAAGCAGAACCCCGAAAAACTTACCCCACAACTTCTGTTTTATTGTCGTTGCCGCTGGAAGGAGTGAAGCCCGGTGAATATGCTGCAGTACTGATTGCTGATTGTGATGAGGATAATATTTTTGGAACAAATATAACACTAGAGCTATAGTTATGCGCTTGGGGACAAAGCTGATCTTTTTGTTGCTTCTGACTTTGCCTCTCAAGCTTCTGTCTCAGCAGATTGTACAAACTACTTTTGTGAAAAAACAAGCCCAAACCGAGCCTGGGAAAGTCTGTAACCTTGCATTTTTCATTCAGAATAATTCTGAAAATGAGCTGCAAACGACGCCAGAATATGCTTTGCCTGACGGTTGGAAACTGGTCACCCAAACAAGTACTATACAGCTAAAACCATCTGAGAAAAAGTTTCTAATACTATCGTTGCAAATTCCCGAAACTTATGCCGTAGGAAATTATACAGTGACAGCACAATTTGAATCGGTAGAAAACGGAGCAGTCTTGCAACGCGATTCAGTTAAAGTGCAGGTTTTGGAGGTTGAAAAAATTGATGTCCAAAAACTGGACAAGCCAGACTATGTTTACGCTGGCGAAGAAATTCGCGCCAGTTATCTATTACAAAATCAGGGGAATACCGACAAAAGCTTTTTTATAGAAACCCAAAATTGCCAGGTGGAAGGCGGGGCAGAAGTTCGCCTTAAAGTTGGCGAATCGAAAACCATAACAGTGGTAAAATCCACTTCTGAAGAATTGATCAGCAGTGAACGCGAGTATTATACCATTCGGGTAAGTGCCGGAAATCGCGTGTTGCAAAGTGTAAACAACTGGTCGCAGGTATTTCCGTCGAAGAACATGAAAAAGGACTTGTTTCTTCGGTTTCCGGTCTCGGTTTCGGGAACCTATTTGGCGGTTAACAGGGAAGAATATGAGTCGACGTACCAACTTCAGGTGCAGGGACAAGGAGCTTTAGACGAAGCGGGGAAACATCAATTGGAGTTTCTGGCGCGCGGCCCAAGCAGTACCGATTTGAGCTACCTCGGGTTATACGATCAATATTATGTGATGTACCAAAATCCGAATTTTATGCTGTTCGGAGGGCAGAAGAATTATATGTTCACGCCGTTAACCGAGTCTTCCCGATACGGGATGGGAGTGGAAAGCAGGGTTCGGTTAAATAGCGGATTGGAGTTGGGATTTACTTATGTCGATCCGCGCTTTTTCGAAGAGATAAAGGATGAAATGGCCGGTGTGCTGGGATATCATTTTAATGAGGACAATAAAGTTGAAGCATATTACATCTCGAAACAATTTGTATTTAACGACGACCGGGCGCAGTTAATGAGTTTAATGTCGGAGTTCTCGCCGTTTAAAGGCACTGATGTTGAAATGGAACTCTCGCGCGGTTATTTTAATAATAATGCCGACAATGCTTATCGACTGAATATCAACTCGCAGTTTTCGGTGTTTACTGTATCCGGGAACTATTATAATGCCGGGAAAAATTACCCGGGGTATTACAATAACTCAAAGTTTTATTCGGCCAATGTTTCGGCCAGGGTAAGCAAGAAACTGAATTTAAGTGTGTATGCCCGGCGCGATTTTATGAATGCGCAGCTCGACACTTTTTTTGCAACGGCACCGATAACTGAATCATACCAGGGAAGCGTTGATTATAAAATGGGTTTGCAAAGCCATCTGAAATTTTTTGTGAGGCAGTACGAACGAAAAGACCGGTTGAGTTTTAACAAATTCCATTATAAAACGCGTTCGGCAAATATTCGTTTCAGTCAAAAATACCGTTGGTTTAGGTACAGTTTAACCGGGGAGGCAGGAAGAACAACCAACTTTTTACTCGACCCGGGTGAGAATGAGCAAAACAGCTTCCGGGGGACGGGAGATTTTACCATCAAAATTAATTCGCGGCATTATGTCAGTGCGTTTGGTACCTGGTCGAATATCAATCAATTTGTGTCGGGGAAGCAGCAAAATGTTACAGCAGGTTTGTCGGCATCAAGCCAGATATCAGATAATTTAAATGCCAACTTTTACGTGCAAAACGCCTACGATATCGACGATTATTATAAAAACCGGAACTTGATGCAGCTCAGCCTGAATTACAATTTTCTGAAAAGCCATAGCATTTCGTTGCGC
>DASQBW010000291.1:0-10239 GCA_035635015.1 Draconibacterium sp.
TTCGGCCTTCAAACGATTTATGATTTCTTTTCGCTGCATGGCCATGTCGCCAACCGTATAAGTGGGATCGATGTCTTTAATATTCAAACTCAAACCATAGGCCGGATGATACTCAACTGTTGCCTGAACCAATACTTTTATTCCTTCGCTAAAAAGCTGACCGGTAGTTGTTTCAAAGTAAGGTTTTAACATCCGAAAGGTGTATGACCATATTGTTGCCCGCGATCGTGCAGTTATCGTGTTGCCCTCCTTTTCTACCAGTTCGAGGTAACAATGCCCGCTTCTGTTTTGTTTTAACTCACTCACCTCGGCGACCACCCACACCGTTCCGGGAAATGCATCGAGTAGTGCATCTTTTATTAATTCATTCAGTTCCGAAAGGGTAAGTTGCTGGTTCATTCGTTATTCAACTTTATTGATCTTAAAGGTTTCTATTCCATCTTTTGTTTGAAGCAGAAGCAAATAAATTCCGGGCCGTATGTCCTGTACGTCATTCAATTCGATGGTGCTTGTGTTTAACTTTCTCCAGTTTCTCACCATTCTACCATCAATTGTAAACATTTTAATTTCAAGGTTTTCATCAGGCATTGACTGTTTACGCTTTAATACGATATAATCCTGCACAGGATTCGGGTAGATAAACCAGTTTGTAGTTTGCTCAAAATTTTTAACGGATGACAGATCGAGAATGGCACTGGCGGTGCGCATGTTTGGCACGCCATAGCCTTGCAACGAATCAGGACTGTTGTACAAATGCCCACTCTCTTCAATGGCATTTTTTATTTCTTCGGCTGTTTTACCGGGATACGCTTGCCAAAGCGAAGCAGCCATACCTGCCAGTATCGGCGAGGAAAAAGATGTTCCGTTGGCAGCACTGATAGTCCCGTTTGAACGTTGGACTATAGTCATGTAGCCCATTGCGGACACGTTTGGTTTCAGGTCTCCATCAGCGGCCGGTCCGGCAGAAGTAAAGTAGGCTGGGTTTAAATCCTTATCTACTGCCCCAACTCCTATCACATTTTTACCATCGGAAGGAGCGACAATGCGAAACCATGAATCATCGCGTTCATTTCCTGCACTTGAAAAAACCAGCATGCCTCGCGAAGCTGCAATATTTGCACCGCGGGTAACACGTGTTGTATTTCCGTCCATATCAGCATAAACATGGTTGGTTGAATCGTCGTCAAATTCGGTATATCCCAACGACGAGTTGATAATATCAACCCCCACACTATCGGCAAATTCGGCTGCGACCACCCAGTTGTCTTCTTCAATAATATATTCCGAGTTATTATCCTCTGAACGCAGTAGCCAATACGATGCTTTCGGCGCCGTTCCAATTAATTCGCCCGGAATATTTCCGCCCATACAAGACAATACACTCATCCCATGTGAATCCGTCGAAAAAAAATCGGAACCGGGATTTACAAAATCTTTTATTCCCAGGATTTGATTATTGGCCCAAAGACTGTCAAAGGCAGGCAAATTATCGGCATTATTAAAGCCGGCATCTAATACCGCAATATGAAAGTTTTGTCCGCGAAAACCATTATCGTGGAGAAACTGACCTTCCATCATTCCCACCTGATGAACCGAACCTCCATACACCGAAGTATCGATTGTTGAAATATCGTAAGAACCTTCTTCTTTAAATTTATTGAAAGCACTTTTTAGTAATACCGTGGGTTTGGTTAACTGAGCTTCACGAATAAAATCCCAGGAGATAATACTATCCTTTAAATTAGCAGAATCACTTCGAACGGTAATTCCGTTCAGCCATTTTGAAGCGTGAACAAACTCCACATTAAGCGTTAAAACTGAATCGATATAGTTCTTATTAACCGGAAGATCTAATGAATCGATGGGGATATTTTGATTAATTCGACGCTGAATAGCTCGCTCAGATAAATAACTTTCAGGATGTTCTAAAGAATATTCAGAATTGTTTTTATCGGTAAAACCTATCCAAAAATAATTTTGAGCATTTATTTGTTGTAATCCCATTAACAGCGCACCAAGGAGTAAAATGGTATATTTCATTTCAATAAATCGTCAATACGTTGAGGCTTTAAAAATAATTCTGATCTTTTAAGAAATCAGTTCATTGGCAATCCCACATTTAGCTAATTCTGATTAGAACGCCAAGTTAATGAATTAATAGCTTTTTGCCTTGAATTGTCCTTTATTTTATCGCTGCATCCGGTCACGCATCATATATTCCGATGGATCCTGCAAAAATTCCTCAGGATCGGGAATTGTGCCTTTATTCTTTTCTATCTCCATCATTTTGAGGTTATCGATGCTGTCGCGCACATGCGGATTCAGAATTTGTCCGTTGTCGTAAAAAAGCGAGTATAATTGATTGCCTTCTTCGTCAAAGTATTTCCACTCGCCATGGCGCAGGTTATTCCGGTATTCAGCCTCCAGTTCTGTTCTGCCGTTTCTGTAGTTTGAGAGGAACAAACCGTTACGCATTCCGAGTTTCATTTTACACTGTACGTAAGGTTGGCCACTTTTATAAAAAATCTGATAATTGCCCTCTTCTTTATTGTTTACCCATTGCTTTTCTTCCATCACTTCGCCAGTGTCGTAATAACGGTGTGATTTCCCATGCTTTATTCCAAGCTTGAATTCTTCATCGGCAACCAATCGGTTGTTGTTAAAAATCTTCCAAACGCCTTCCTTTCTTTCATTCACATAATTTCCTTCGGCCACTTTCTTTCTCCATACATCAAACAGTTGGGTAAAAGCCGTATCGCCTTTGTATTCAATTATTGCTTTAACCTGTCCTCCCGGATGATAGCGTTTCCATTCGCCAACAGGCCTATCATCTTTAAATTTACCTTCGTAACTTAAACGACCATTATCCTGTTTTTTCTGCCATAATCCCTGGCGTAAGCCATTGGCGTCGGTTTGGTTAATCTGTGCAACAGATAAAAATGGAACTATTAAAAGTAAAATAAAAATGGATTTGAACATTGCAGTACTCCTTTTCTTACAAAACTTCAAAAGTAGCGAATTATTATGTTCTTACACTTTATATAACGGTGCAATTTTATCACTTACAGCTGTTATTTCACGCTTCGTTTCAACAGGTAAAAAAAAGTTTGTATGAAGTGAACAAGCAATACTTCTTTCGAATAAATTTGCGCACTATTTCAACGCAAAAATGAATACACTTCAAAAAGTTCGTGCTGTAGAAAAGCTGTTTGGGAAGCTTGAAAAGAATGTTCAGAAGTTAAAGAATAATACCGGTATCCATTGTATTGAAAACTGTGTACATTGCTGCACTACTCCTCGAATTCAAGCTACCTCCCTTGAGTTTTATCCGTTGGCTTATCATTTGTACAAAACAGGTAAGGCTGAAGCAATAATTCATACGATTGAGCAAATAAACAATCCGGCGATATGTCCTGTTCTGAATCATCTTTCGCTTGACGGACGCCGTTCGGGTTGTGAAAATTATGAACATCGCGGACTCATCTGTAGATTATTTGCATACAATCATGCCACCGACAAATACGACCGGCGACGATTAAGTGCCTGTAAACCTATTCGGCTCGTACAGGCTCAGGAACTCGAAAGAGCAAACGAAATTCTCAGGAAAAAAGTTTTGGGACCTAAAGCAAGTGCCTATTATTCACGTCTTCAATTTATCGATTTCAATGAGGCACAAAGGCTATACCCCATTGGACAGGCAATAAAAACTGCACTGGAAAGCATTGTAACCTATTTCCATTACAGCGGCAAAAAAGCGATGTAATCACGTGTTCACGTGGAAAATAACCGTGAGCGGATAATGCTGTTTCGGCTATATGGATGAAAATCGGGCGTAAAGTGTAACCGGATCAGAAAATCAGGTGATTGCTTTCGTCAACCTTTCGGTAGCGGTCATGTAATAACGGGCAAAATTTTCGTCTTTCATAAATTCGGTTAACTGTTCCCTCCAGGTTTCAGCTTCTTCGCTTAGCTCCATAATTTTTGCCTTGGCAGTTAAATCTTCCTGATTTTTACTTTGGGCCTGTGCAGCCGGAATAAATTTATCCATCCACACCTCGTATTTATCCATAAAAACCTGTTGCTCGTTTGTTAAAGGAAATTCCTTCTTGCTATTTAAAACCGTTGCCGACAGTTTGGCGCTTCCAACTGCAACACTTCCAACGGTTAGCCCGAGTTTAGCTAAAAAATTTCTTCTTGATTCTTCGTATTCGTTACTCATTGCACTGCTTTTTTATACACTTTTCAGAAACACAATCGAGCCGGTAATGTTTAGCAAAACGCAAAAAAAGTCCTTTCACCGTCAGATGAAAGGGCTTCTATTTATTGTTTTTTAAAACCTATTTCACTTCTTCAAAGTCAACGTCGGTTACTTCGCCGTCGTCTCCTTTCGATCCGCCACCTTGTGCTCCGGCATTCGGATCAGCCTGTGGACCTCCTTGTGGTCCGGCAGCACCACCCTGTGCCTGCGAAGCATTGTACATCTCCTGCGAAGCTGCCTGGAAGACTGTATTCAGCTCATTCATTGCAGCATCAATTGCAGCAATATCTTTAGATGCGTGTGCTTCCTTTAGTTTTTTCAAAGCATCTTCGATCGGACCTTTTTTGTCGGCAGGCAATTTGTCGCCAAATTCTTTCAACTGCTTTTCAGTCTGGAAAATCAAACTGTCGGCCTGGTTGATTTTATCAGCAGTTTCTTTTACTTTCTTGTCAGCTTCGGCATTTGCTTCTGCTTCTGCTTTCATTTTTTTGATTTCATCATCAGACAAACCGGATGAAGCTTCAATACGAATCGACTGCGATTTACCTGTTGCTTTATCTTTTGCATGTACGTGAAGGATACCGTTTGCATCGATATCGAAAGTTACCTCAATTTGTGGTACACCTCTTGGTGATGGTGGTATTCCGTCTAAGTGGAAACGACCGATTGTTTTATTACCCGATGCAATTGGACGCTCACCCTGCAATACATGAATTTCTACTGAAGGCTGATTGTCGGCAGCGGTAGTAAATGTTTCCGATTTTTTGGTCGGAATTGTTGTATTCGATTCAATCAGCTTGGTCATTACACCACCCATAGTTTCAATACCTAATGAAAGCGGAGTTACGTCAAGCAGAAGAACGTCTTTTACTTCACCTGTTAAAACACCGCCTTGAATAGCAGCACCAATGGCAACCACCTCATCGGGATTTACACCTTTTGATGCATCTTTTCCGAAGAAAGCTTTTACCTTTTCCTGGATAGCAGGAATACGTGTTGATCCACCTACAAGAATTACTTCGTCAACATCGCTTGCCGACATGCCTGCATTTTTCAATGCCGTACGACATGGTTCAATTGTAGCATTGATCAAAGTATCAGCCAACTGCTCGAATTTTGAGCGTGATAATGTTTTTACAAGGTGTTTTGGAATACCGTTAACCGGCATGATGTATGGCAGGTTAATCTCGGTTTGAGAAGAGCTCGACAATTCGATTTTTGCTTTCTCGGCAGCCTCTTTTAAACGTTGCAATGCCATTGGATCTTCGCGTAGGTCGATGCCTTCTTCGCTTTTAAACTCTTCGGCCAGCCAGTCGATAATTACCTGGTCAAAATCGTCGCCACCAAGGTGAGTATCACCATCGGTTGATTTTACTTCGAAAACACCGTCTCCCAGCTCCAGAATAGAAATATCGAAAGTACCTCCACCAAGATCAAATACCGCGATTTTCATGTCTTTGTCCATCTTATCCAAACCGTAAGCCAACGATGCAGCAGTAGGTTCGTTAATGATACGACGAACGGTTAAACCGGCAATTTCACCGGCTTCTTTTGTTGCCTGACGTTGCGAATCGCTAAAGTAGGCAGGAACGGTAATTACCGCTTCTGTTACTTCCTGACCCAAATAATCTTCTGCAGTCTTTTTCATCTTTTGCAATGTCATTGCTGAAATTTCCTGTGGAGAATATTTTCTGTCGTCGATCTGAACACGTGGAGTATTATTGTCGCCTTTAATTACCTTATAAGGTACACGTTTTACTTCTTTACTAACCTGATCGAATGTTTCACCCATAAATCGTTTGATCGAAAAGATCGTTTTTGTTGGGTTAGTGATTGCCTGACGTTTTGCAGGATCACCTACTTTACGTTCTCCGTTTTCAACGAAAGCAACGATAGAAGGAGTTGTACGTTTTCCCTCGCTATTAGGGATAACTACAGGTTCGTTACCTTCCATTACAGAAACACACGAGTTGGTAGTTCCTAAGTCAATTCCGATAATTTTTCCCATTGTTATATTTTTAAAGTTTTTATTGTTCTAAAAATTACGTCAGGAAATAATCAATGATTGTGCCATGAGAAGATGACGATTTTGAATGTAAAAACTGACATAGTATTGCTCCGTCACAGTCAAAACCATGTCAGGAGTGGTGACAAAAAGACAGAATGGAAGATGAAAGATTAGTAAATTTGGATTAATGATTCAGCAGATGACTTTCCCGTTCCTTTTAAAGTCACCTGCCGAATTGGTTTTAGAAGATGGCGTAGTTAAGGGTAAGGTTGTAACGAATGTTGTTATACTTTGAGTTTTTTACTTCATCATTAAACATACCGTTTGTATCCTTATTTAATATCATAGAACCTTGCAACCTTAATTTTTCAGAAATGTAATAATAAGCGGAACTACTTAAAATAAGACGAGAGGAATATGCCTCATCATCAAAAAAAGAATCATCGCTCGAATTAGAGAAATTTAAAGTCCCCCCCAAACTTAAATGTGTTCTGGTATTTGGGAAAAAACCAATCTCTGCATTGGTATAGACATATGAATAATGTTTTGAAGCCCCCAGTGAATAATTTTCTTCAGTTAGCTTGTCGGTATATTGGTGTACTATTCCAAAGTCATAATTGGTCTGCCATTTTATAGAGACGGGTTTGCGAATTCTATATTTAACACTACTAATAATCTGTACATACTCCAGTTTTGAATTATCGCTGTTAGATGTGCCTTTATCAATCGTATATCCAGGTGTAAACGTAAGCTGTAATTGTTTTCCACTCTCGCGATTTTGAAGAGCTCCAAACACCCAAATATCTTCCAGACCAACAAAATAATTCATGTCCATTACATCATCAATAACACCTTCCTCTGAAAGAAATTCATGTATAGATTCTAAATCCTTTTGTTTTCTTTTCCGGGAATCAAATACCCGCTTATTCTTTAATAGCGCTATTAATGCTGATAATGTTTGTACTTCAGTTTCCGATAACTGGCGTTTGGCTAAGCCCCTCTTTTCCAACTCCTGCAACAATAGTATTCCATGCCTGTAATCCTGAACTTGTTCTATTCTGCCAATCCCAGTGCCTATACCAAGCTCCGTAGAAAATCTTTTTGAATTTGATTCGGTATCATTCTCAAAATCCTTTCTATTGTAATAACCAACATATGAGTACGGAACCGCGTTTAAAAACCATTGTTTCTCCCCCGCAAAATATTTAAAATCATATGATGCCGATACATTACTTGTAAAATCACTTTTCTCGACATCTGAACTGTAATAATTGTTTTTCTTAGTTTTTCTTATCTTTTGAGTAATTTAGGTTAGACTGAGCGCTTCCTGAGATTTGAAATAACCAGTATTTTGGTAAAAGGAATATTCTAATTCTCCTCCTCCCAAAAACCGATTGTTTTCACTCTCGCTCTTTTCACCCATATCATTATCATAATAGTAAGTAGAATTTTGAAAGTATCCATTCGAATTAAAATCAAAATCCAACTGATGCCGCTTTATCTCCGGCAACTTATACTTAGAAAGGTCAAAGTTTTCGTATTGGGCAAAAGAAAAATAACTGATAAACAGAAATGCGATGAAAGGGCAAATTCGTTTCATGGTTTTTGATTTTTTATTGTAATGCTAAGTGGTTGACAA
Source organism: Draconibacterium sp. (assembly GCA_035635015.1). GTDB lineage: Bacteria > Bacteroidota > Bacteroidia > Bacteroidales > Prolixibacteraceae > Draconibacterium. The sequence continues at coordinate 7,906 of DASQBW010000291.1, forward strand.
CAATTGTGCCATTTAACAAAATAAAAAATATTTTATAGCATAAAACACCTGAAATAAATCCGGCGTTTACAATCCATAAGATTAACATGTCATAGCGGTATAAAAATGCACAGTATTTTTTAAGTACAACAAATCCTTTTTAATACTTGCTCCGGTATATTGCCAGCGAAAATTCCGGTCCGGGAATTACAAACTGCTCACCATCGGCAATACGCCAGGCAAAATCGAGCTTAATACGCGATTTCGGATTCAATTGTGAGTAATAACTTATATATGGGATAAAGTTGTGGCTTAGGTTTCCCAACTCATCAAAATTATTGAGCTCGATACCCGGCACATAGCGCATTCCAAAATCGAATTGAGTTTTTAGATCCAGATAATAACTCCACCCGAGATTTACTTCTGCTGTTGCCCAGTCGCGACTAACATTTTCATTCGAAAGAATGCCATCAACATATTCGACAGCCGTTTTTGAGTATCGATTATAGATAAGCCCTGCGGAGAAATTTCTGTTCCATTTTACATTTACATATTTGGCATTGTCGTATTGAACGTATCCACCAAACAGAAAATCGGGCTCCTGGTTATAGTATTTAAAATGTGGCCCTATCTCGAAACGGCTACCCTGGTAACGCGGATCAAACTCGCCATATTGCCATTCGGCTGCCATTGATTCTGGCGAAGCGAGTATAAACTTATTACGAATAAAATCAACCACTTCATCCATTTCTTTTTCAGGATTATGCCCCTCCTTAATATCACGGTTATATTTAATATTAGCAATAACCTGAGCAAACTGCGCTATTTCGTAGTCAGAAAACAAACGTCCCGGATAATACTTCTCCAATAAATAATGTGCGGTCATTAAATTGTTCATGGGGCTTAAACGCCCATAACCCCAACCGGCTTTGGCATTTATCCCGTAGCGCAACCTGTCTTTTGTAGCACTTTCAGCAACCGGTGTACTTACTCCCAAGGAATCGGTGCTGGTTCCATCCAGATTTTGTTTAAAGACATCATAACGCCCCCAGGCACTAACATCAAGCACTGTATAACTTTTTGCATCGTAATAAAAACGGTAACTATAATCGATAATAGCCGAAGTGCGAACGCCATAAAAATCCTGATCAGCAGTAATATACTCCACTTTCGAGCTATCGATCCAGTCGCCATAACCGCCATAAACCCCAAGTTCAAACTTAAAGTTCAAACGTTCCTGTTTGTAGTCCAGTAAATTCCAATAGCTATTCTCGAACCTGAATTTTCCATTCAGCAATGTACGCTCATCATTAAAACGACTTTCGTCGCTGAGCAATTCTTCCGTTTCTTTACTCACACTTATTAATGCCCCAAGGTTTATTTCGCGTTTTTTAAACGAAACAACATCGTTGTTGATTTCCGGCTCCTGCGCATGAACGACAAAAACAGCACATACAAAAAGCAGAGGAAGATAAATTTTGGGAAATATAGCTTTTAGTTCTCTCATTTTCCGACTTTGAAATTAGCCACAAAGAAAATAAACCTTCTGAAAACTACGTGCATAAACCGGTTAATAAAAGTTAACCACTATGCGTCGGCAAGCGAAAAAACCGCTGCTTTTGCGTTAAAATAAAAGGTTTGCTTAATTTTGCTGAATAATTTGAATACAAACAGACATGTCAGTACATAGTGAAGTTCGTAAAGTTACCACGCACCGTTTATCAGAAATGAAATTGCGTGATGAAAAAATATCGATGTTAACCGCCTACGATTTTAGTATGGCCCAGTTGGTTGATGAAGCCGGAATTGATGTTATTCTGGTTGGAGATTCGGCCTCGAATGTAATGGCGGGCCACGAAACAACGCTGCCCATTACACTTAACGAAATGATATTTATGGGAGCATCGGTAGTGCGTGCTGTAAACCGGGCACTTGTTGTAGTTGACCTTCCGTTTGGAACTTACCAGGGAAACTCGCGCGAGGCGTTGAGTTCGGCCATTCGCATTATGAAAGAAACAGCTGCCGACGCTGTAAAACTGGAAGGTGGCGAAGAAGTAATCGAATCGGTAAAACGTATCCTTTCGGCCGGAATTCCGGTGATGGGACACCTCGGATTAATGCCGCAGTCGATTCATAAATTTGGTACCTACACCGTACGTGCCAAACAGGAAGCCGAAGCAGAAAAGCTCATCAACGATGCTAAACTGTTGGAAGAAGCGGGTTGTTTTTCGGTGGTATTAGAAAAAATTCCGGCCGCACTGGGCGAACAAGTTGCCAAAGAGCTGAAGATTCCGGTAATTGGAATTGGCGCCGGTGCAGGTGTTGACGGTCAAGTGCTTGTAATCCATGATATGT
>DASQBW010000292.1:0-2323 GCA_035635015.1 Draconibacterium sp.
GTTAACATGCATTCCGATGCTGTATTTACAATCAGCACTTTTTTGCGCTTCAAACTCGAAAAATGCAAGGTGTTACCGTCAATTGTGCGAGCCGAAAAGTCATACAAAGTTTTATATTGGGCAACAACCGAAGTGGTGCAGAAGAGTAGAACGAAAAAGATATATTTTTTCATGTTATACCAATTGTTTTTTAGTGTGAGCATTTAGCGAAACGGTGAAATTACAATGGTTAATGCCGATTAAAACGGTGAAGTATCTTAGATAGGGCTCATTTAATTTTATATCGGTATTTATTAAGCTTTTCACTATCAAACTGTTCTAAAAATAACAGTTTCGATGTTAATAAAAAAACACTGCTAAAAAGCCATATTTAATTATCTTTGGTCAACTTCGAAAGTGAATATGGAGAATTTTATTGTATCAGCACGAAAATACAGACCGGACTCGTTTCAGACGGTTGTTGCACAAGCATCGATTACCAACACGCTAAAAAATGCCATTAAGAGCAATCAGTTGGCGCATGCCTATTTGTTTTGTGGGCCGCGTGGAGTTGGAAAAACAACTTGTGCCCGTATTTTTGCCAAAACAATAAACTGCACGAACCTTACAGATGATACTGAAGCTTGCAACGAATGCGAGTCGTGTACTTCGTTTAATACCAGCCGTTCGTTTAATATTCACGAATTAGATGCCGCTTCGAATAACTCGGTTGATGATATCCGGAACCTGACCGATCAGGTACGTGTACCGCCGCAAATGGGGAAGTACAGCGTGTACATCATTGATGAGGTTCACATGTTGTCGTCGCAGGCTTTTAACGCTTTCCTGAAAACACTGGAAGAGCCGCCAAAACATGCCATTTTTATTTTGGCTACAACCGAAAAACATAAGATCATTCCAACCATTCTTTCGCGTTGTCAGATCTTTGATTTTAATCGGATTGGCGTCGCTGATATTTCAGAGCATTTGGAATATGTAGCCAAAAGCGAAAGTGTTGAAGTGGAAGGCGAAGGATTAAACATTATTGCGCAAAAAGCCGATGGTGCCATGCGTGATGCACTTTCAATTTTCGACCAGATTGTAAGTTTTTCAGGGAAGAAGATTACTTACCAGGATGTAATTACCAACCTGAATGTGTTGGACTACGATTACTATTTCCGCTTGGTTGATGAGTTCCTGAAAAACAATGTTACTGAGGTGATGGTAATTTTTAACGACATTCTGAATCACGGTTTCGACGGGCATCATTTTATAACCGGACTAAGTAGTCATTTCCGCGACTTGCTGGTTTGTAAAGATCCGGTAACCATACAATTGCTGGAAGTTGGTGGCGATATAAAAGAACGTTACCGCGCGCAGGCTGCCGCTACCGATAGCGACTTTTTGCTCGATGCCATGCAAATTGCCAATACCTGCGATACTCAGTATAAAACGAGCCAAAACAAACGCCTGCTTATTGAGCTGGCATTGATTCGGATAGCACAGCTAACCTTAAAAAAAAAATAGCTGAAGGTCAGGATGACATTCTGGAACCTATTTTTTCGGGCAAAGATCTGCCCGGCGAAAATGCACCTGCAAAACCTAAAAGTCAGCCGGTTAATTCACCAGCAAATGCTCAACCGGAACAAGCAGCAAGTTCAACACCTGTAACTCCACCAAAACGATTAATAAAACGTTCGGGCCGCGGACTTGGAACAACCTCGATAAAAAGAGCGCTGAAAGGCGATTTTGATGATGAGAAAAAACAATTGTCGGCAAAAGAACAGTTTAAACTTTACTCCAAAGCCGACGAAGTTGAACCTTTTACTGCTGAACAACTGGAAGAAAAATGGAACGCATTTCTCCCTCAATTAGATGACAGGCCAAGTTTAAAAGCGACCTTGTCGATATTGCCTAAAATTCAGGAAGACTGGACTTTGCTTTTGGAAGTCGATAACAGGATTCAGGATGAATTGCTGGTAAATGTAAAACCCGAGTTAATTTCATACCTGCGGAAGGAATTACGCAACTCGAGGATTAACCTGAAAACGGTTGTTACGGATATTATACGGGAAAAAGTGATTTATTCCGATATTGAAAGGTACCAGGAAATGGCTAAAAAGAATCCCAACCTGGCTTTATTGAAACGCACCTTAAACTTAGACTTTTAAAATCAACCTAAGGCGACAGACGTTTAATCTTCCACTCTTTCTCAAAAAGTTCATAAACAATTCGATCGTGCAGGCGGTTTTCCCGGCCCTGCCAAAATTCCATTTTTACCGGACGTACCAGGTAGCCGCCCCAGTTTTGCGGACATTCAGGAGCCTTTCCTTTCAAATTATCT
>DASQBW010000293.1:0-3190 GCA_035635015.1 Draconibacterium sp.
CTTCGTAAATGCTTCCGGCAACGCCACCACTAAAAGCGGATTCAACAATCGTATTGAGTTCTTTAATTTTCAGGTTGTAACGTCCAAGCTTGTTACGGTCGTAATGAACGGTAATCTGGGGCAAACCACTTGTTGCCTCCGCTTTTACACCTGCCACACCATTAATCCCTGAAATCAGCCCGGCAATTTCAGCGGCTTTGGCAGCCAGTATATCCAAATCATCGCCATAAAGTTTAACGGCAACATCTTCACGGATACCAGTCAGCAATTCATTGAAACGCATTTCAACAGGCTGGGTAAATTCAAAATTTATACCCGGCAAAACACTTACTTTTTCCCTTACTTTTTCAATTAATTCGGCTTTCGATTCGGCTTGTGTCCACTGGTCTTTTGGTGTCAATATCACAAATATATCTGCAATGTCCAAAGGCATTGGGTCCATGGGTAAATCTGCCACACCAATCCTGCTTTGAATACTTTCTACTTCATCAGGAAAGTTTTCCAAGACAATCTGTTCCAGTCGGGTGGAAGTTTTTGTTACTTCGGTTAATGAAGTTCCCGGCTTTAAAAATGCCTGAAAAGCAAAATCGCCCTCATCAAGTTTTGGGATAAATTCGGCTCCCATCCGTGTAAACAGAAAACCGCCGGAAACTAACAGCACAAATGCTATTGTGATTACAATCCAACTTCTTTTAAGCGACCATCCGATTACCGGGGTATAAATTTTTTCAAGCTTACCAATAATTTTATCGCCCCATGTTTTTTTATCTGATTTTGGTGGTTGAAGAAATAAGGCTGCCATCATTGGAATATAGGTAAGGCACAATATTACCACGCCCAAAACGGCAAAACCAAAAGTCATAGCCATGGGGATAAACATTTTGCCTTCTACTCCTTGCAAAGCTAAAACAGGTATGAAAACAATCAGAATAATCAACTGCCCAAAAAATGCCGAGTTCATCATTTTGCTTGCCGAATTATAAGCAATTTCGTTTCGTTTCGTCTGGTCAAGCTTTGTTCCTATCAGGTTTTTTCGGTGTAAGTAAAAAATCATACTTTCAACAATAATAACCGCACCATCAACCAATATCCCGAAATCGAGCGCCCCCAAACTCATTAGGTTTGCCCACACCCCAAACAAGTTCATCATGATAAAGGCAAAGAGCAATGCCAACGGAATAGTTGACGCCACGATTAAACCGCCCCTTAAATTTCCAAGGAATATTACGAGGACAAAAATGACAATCAGCGCACCCAACGAAAGATTTTCGGCAACTGTAGATGTGGTGCTTTTAATCAGTTTGCTGCGGTCGAGAAAAGGTTTTATTACAACACCATCAGGCAATGATTTTTGTATTAAAGCCATCCGCTCTTTAACATCTTTAATCACATCATTTGAGTTTTCGCCCTTCAACATCATTACGATACCGCCAACAGCCTCGCCCTTTCCATCTTTGGTAAAAGCACCATAACGGACAAAACTTCCGTATTTAACTTCTGCCACATCCCTGATAAAAATGGGTTGTCCGTCAACGTTTGTAACCAAGGTGTTTTTAATATCATCAATAGACCTCATTAATCCTTCGCCTCTGATAAAGTTGGCCTGAAAGTTTTTTTCGATATATGCCCCACCTGTATTCTGATTGTTGTCTTCAAGGGCTTCAAAAATATCAGAAATGGCCAAGCCCATACTCCTAAGTTTATCTGGATTAACAGCTACTTCGTACTGTTTTCCCCTACCACCAAAAGAGTTTACTTCCACCACTCCGGGCAGCATGGCCATTTGCCGTTTTACAATCCATTCCTGCATGGTGCGAAGTTCCATATCGTCATAAATAGTATCGAAACCGGGTTGAACTTCAAGTGTGTATTGATATATTTCGCCCAATCCGGTGCTGATGGGTGCCATAAAAGGTTCTCCAAATCCCTGTGGGATTTTTTCTTTTACTTCTGCTAAGGCTTCGCTTACTAATTGCCGTGGAAGATAAGTTCCCGCACTTTCTTTGAAAACAATAGTAACTACCGAAAGTCCAAACCTTGATACGCTGCGAATTTCAGTCACATCAGGAAGATTTGCCACTGCCAATTCTACTTGATAGGTAACAAACTGTTCGATATCTTCTGTTCCCAAATTGGGTGCAGTTGTGATAACCAAAACCTGATTGTTTGTTATGTCGGGCATGGCATCAAGCGGCACTTTGGTCATGGAATATATTCCGCCAATAATCAAGCCTATGGTCATAAGCCCAATGAGTGCCTTATTCTTTATTGAAAAAGATATTATTTTGTTTATCATTTGAATATTATGAATTATTATTTGGATATAAATCAATTTCAAGGTGTTTTCACTCCAAGAGACTACTCTTGGACAACCTTTTATTTACAATGCATCACATCAAAAAATTGATATGAGCAAATTGTTAAGATGAAACGATTATATTTTGGGAGGTTGCCAGATAGAAGAAAAATGATTTGAAAATCGTGATTCTTTGAAAGGAATATTCAAAGTAAGCACTTCAACATCGGACAATAAACCATTAAAAAATGATGGGAAAGAAAGTGTTTGGCAACAATGACAAAAACAAAAAGGGGAACATAAATCAACATCATTTGTGTGATTTTGGCTTTGTTCCGACAATTCCAAGGTAGCAGAATTTGTATCAGCATGTACATCATTGCAAGGTATGGCTGTTAAAACCATTACATACACTGATAATATTACTGCTATATATTTCATCTGCAAATTCTTATTTCTAATAATTACAACGACAAAAATACTATATAGTTCGTGCAACCGAGTTGCAAACTTACTTTTTGCAATTTGAACAAATACCTTTGACAACAAAGTTTGCACTGGAAAATTCAAATCCATTGGGTAAGTCTGGCTGGGGAACAGGTAAATCTTTCATACAATACGTTTTTCCGCATTTGTTGCATAAAAAATGAACATGTAAATATTCTGGTTCGCAAGTGCAAAAATCTTCGCAAAGTGCGTATCTTAAAGAGCCAGAGCCATCTTCAATTGAATGAATGAGTTGATGTTCCTGGAAAGTTTTTAAAGTTCTATATAACGTTGCTTTATCAGCTTTTTCAAATTTTTGTTCTAATTCAGGCAAACTAATAGCCGTTTTTTGTTCTGTCAGAACTTGTAAAACCAACTGTCGCATTGCGGTTGGTTTGATATTTTTCA
>DASQBW010000294.1:0-3604 GCA_035635015.1 Draconibacterium sp.
GACCTATTATACAGTAGTTGGGTATCATTTCAAAGGAAGCATCCTCGTTGGAACTTCTTCCAAATCCCTGCTCATCGCTTGGATAACTCAGTCCCGAAGTGGAAGCTATTGCGGCAAAATATTCGGGATTAGTAACTCCGAATCCCTGGGCAGCAAAACTTCCTGCCGACTGACCTGTGGCATAAAACCGGGTAGGATCTACATTGTAATATTTTGTGACATAATCGGCCAGCTTTTTATAAAAAACGTCTGTGTTTGCATGACTGACCGAAGAAGAACTGCTGCTGTAGGTTTCACAGGGTAAAGCAAGAATGAATCCTTCTTCATCTGCCACTTTCCACCAAAGCGTGTTATGGAAGAAGACTTTATCCGTCTGTGAATTTCCGGCAAACACGAAAACCACCGGTGCGCCATCGGGCCAGATTCTATCAGCCGACTCTGGCTCATAAATCTGGAACTCACGCAACTCGTCGTTTACAGTCATTGTTCCGATTTCGCCATATGCTTTTCTTGGTGAAAGATGATTGCCGTAAGCTAAAGCATTTTCATAACTAACATATTCGGTAACAAAATCATATAATGCATGGGTCAGGTGTGGATTGAGAGCATCAGATTCTGACTCGAGAGTAATGACTTTAGATATAGGGCCTGCATAAGCAGTCGACCAGGCATCAGAACTTTCAGATTGATTGAATACGTCGGCTCCAAACATATATGTAGAATTGGAAGTACTGCGTGAAATCACATCATTCACTTCCTTCCAGTAAGAAATACCTTCAGCAACCTGGCTCAAATCTGAGTTAATAAATGCTGTTGGTATGGGCACTTCGTTGTATGCAAATTTTATTTCTTCCGGAATTTCAAAAGGAGTGTAACCGGTAGAATTTGCATCCATGTACATCTTGTCGAACTGGGAGTAAAATGTGTCATTTTGACTTTCGCTGTTAACATAAGCCTGACTGGTAACCAAAAGTGGATGTTCTGCTGCCCATACTTCCAATGCTGATCCGCCACCATCGTAGCCAATCAAATAACTGATTCCAAATATTGAAAAATAATTATTACGCGAATAGAAATTCATAACAGCCTGCACGTAATCCTGTTCTGTTTCTGCATCCCTCCAACCGTTATTTCCCGGTTCGAGTAAAACCAGTCCTTCTTCATTTTTGACAGCAATGTCTTGCCAGCCGCTGGCAACCAAAAATTCGGTAGTATTGTATCCTTCAGGAACAGCAACTACGGTAAAAAAGGTACGTATCGGAGCAGTTTCAGCGATGTAAAATTTCGCCGTCCTCGTTTTCCCATTTATATCAAATGATTTCTCAAAATAACCAGTCATCGGGAGTTTATTCGCACGTTGGAAATCATATTCAGGAGTTGGTGCTTCATCAAGCGAAACCGGAGTAAACGCTCTGGTAACCGATTCATCAATCCGGTTCATCCCCGGTTGTCCTGTAACATTAAGCTGAAGGAATCCTGCAACCAACACAACGGTGATATAAATTATGTACTTTGATTTTTTAAACGTTTTCATCGTTATAGTTTATATAGCTCTGTTAAATAAGATTGTCTGATTTGTTATAGAATAGAAGCTTATATCAGCGTGTTTCGTAATCACGTGAAAGCACCCAATCTTTTAAGTTTTCTTCATAAATTACATAGTCGAAACCTTCTTTATTGTATTCACCATCAGTCAATTTGCCTTGAATTTGATATGTATCTCCAGATTTCAATCTTGTATTGTAAATCAATTCTCCGTTAGTAATCTCTGCATCCGGACCGTAATAAGGCTTATCGAAAAAGTACCAGTATGTCATTTTTGTAGTTGAATGGTCAGTTTCGCCCCAGTAAAAATAAAGATTCGTTGGGAAACCTGTAAGGCGGATATTTTCAGCAATCCATTCGTCGGACCACCCAGCCTTTTTATATTGATCAATTGCTTTTTTGTAAATGTCTATATTATCAGTATCCTGTTCTCCATCAAAAGCCCATATACTTAATCCGTTGTTGGCAGCGTCCTGCCACTCTTTATCTGTCCAGCCGCCCGAGAGCATTTGTGCTCCGGCGATACCATTGCCCATTGATCCATTGTTTAAAACCAGGGTATTGATCAGGCCAGGATATGTGGAAGCAATGGTGTTGCAGGCAGCAGTTCCACGGGAATTTCCGGTCAGGGTTATTTGTTGTGGATCGGCGTTATAATTTTCAATAAAATACTGGATAACTTGATAATCGTCTATCCAGAATTTATATTCTTCACCCCCTGTGTGACTTCTGTCATGAATATTTAAAACGATGGCTCCGTTGCCCATCCAGCGATAACCAGATCCATCAAAATTAAGTCCGGTTCCAACATTATTGGTACCGTCCTCGTGTTTCCAGTAAGAAGTCCCAAATCCGGTGATGGTAATTATTAGCGGATATCCTTCAGCGCTGTTTGCGTCAAAATTTTCGGGGAAAAAGGCCCAGCCTTTCACAAACTGGTCACCATCAGTCGCTGTTGTGGCCACTTTAATGCCCAGTTCTTCAAAACTGCGGAATCCGTCTTCGCCATAGTTCGCATGGATGGTTGGCAACCACAATCCTTCTGAATTGTAGGAGCCATCCTCATTTGCGAGGTTGGCTGCATCTGCAACCTCTTCACCCGTATGCCAGAGTTTTAACTCCAGGCTCTCGCGGGTTTGATAACCATCTCCGCTTGTATTTACTTTGTATTCATCAGAATCCTCTTCTCCGTAGTAAATAGTTCCATCCACACCCCGGTACCAGGGGCCTGTGATTTTTAAACCAATTGGGTTTTTTGCGCGAGAGCCGGTGGCATTTTCACCACTGTATATCAAGGCATTGTCTTCCAGTGCTTCGGTATCTTGCGTGATATTCAGTGTAACAACCTGCTCGTTTACGTCAACCGATTCAATGGTAGCTTCCGCAAAATCAGGGTTCGCATAACCACGATCCATTAATGTATAAGTTGCAGGAGTGACTGTGGAAAGATCCACATTGTCTTCATAGGTAATTTCAATCGCAATTAATTTTTGTCCGTAAAAACAGAAGTCTGTATACGCCTGAATAGTACTAATATTTGATACCGCCGGCCTTTCATTTTGTTGGGCGCAGCCTATAAAAAACAAGATTGATAAAACATAAAAAAATGATTGTCTCATAAGTAATGGTTTAGATTTGACAAACGCTTACAGATTTAGAAAACACAAGATAAGCAATATTTTACTTTTTTCATTTTCCTCAATTAACATCACCTTTCAAAACCTTTATAAACAAAGAGGTTCCGATGTTAGAGAACATTGCTGAGTATTACAAGAAAGCGGATGGAAAGACCAAAAAGAAGATTTTAGGTTGCATCTTTTCAGGAAAAATGGTTTTGGAGAAAGGAAAAGTTGCAACCTATGAATTCACAAAACCGATACAGGTACTTCTCAATGCCAGCAAGGTTTTCAAAAATTATGGCACAAAAAAAGAGGTTGAAAATGACCTCTTGTCCTGTGTGGCTCCCCTGACAGTTGGAAGTTGCAACCTAAATGTGGGAAGGTTGGTGGGAAATACCACCTTTTGAATCCAATTAGAAAAACGGTTTTTGATGTAACGG
>DASQBW010000295.1:0-5652 GCA_035635015.1 Draconibacterium sp.
GAATAATACTTATCTTCAATCGTATTGGGAACGGAAACATAGTCCTTTTCGAAAAATGGAGTCAGCTTTTTAGCATTCAATTTTTCAAATGCTACCAATTGGTTCCGGTAAAGCAACAAACACGGATCGTTGGTAACAATCTGAACCGACTTCGATGTCAGCAACATTTCTTTTTCATCCAAAAATATGCGAAGCCGGTAACGGGTGTGGGTTTCTGTTCGTTCAAACTCAAACTCGGGACGTGCAAAAAACGGAGGAACATTGATTTCGTCTTCATCATATAGATTGGAATATTTTGCTTCCTTTCGATACAAAGAAACCGGGCTAAGCATTAAAATCGAACACACCTCCATCATACATTTCTCGATGAAAGGTATTACATGTTTTTCAAAATAACCTTCTCTTAGTGTCGCAAAAAATTCGGAGACACTGCCTGCGCGCGAAAATTTTTTAGTTAAAACATCATCACTGTACTTTTCAATTAATTGAACCAGCTCTTTTTCGTAAGGTTTAAACGTATATTCCGGATCATCGAGGTCATGAGGTTTTACAACACGAACCATTGAATAAAACCGTTCTTTCCGTTCAATTAAAAGTGGCTGAAAAACCATCCCAAGGTAACGGTGTTCGGTTAAAGCTATTATAAATTCAAGTTGCCCCATGTAATCCGAAAAAGATATGCACTAAAAAATTCTGCGTACTCAACAGTAACGCTTATTGTTAAGGAACCTCAAATATATAAAAGCTGAATGGTTGCGTGTGACATTTGCTGTTTAAAGTTCAAAGAAAAATAACATCGAAATACAAAGTCATTGATATTCACAGTAAAATACGACATTAATAAAGACTATATAGTTGTTATTTATCAGCTCATTTCATAACTTGTATGTCCAATTAGTTTACAAACCCGACAGTTGTGACCCGGAAATTACTAACACAAACCATTGACGCATGAAACACTATTTACGGCATTCCTCTAATACGGCGATCCTTTCTTTTGAGGATTTTAACGCCACATTTATACCTCTGAAAACAACGCTTAATACTCACTAAATCAATAATAATGACAACTTATTACGACATCCACTGCCACATTTTTAACAAAGACGTAATTATACGTAAACTGGTAAATGTGGTGCAATCGCTACTTGCTATTAAAGATCTGGTGGACAAAGGTGTTACATCAGCAGAACTAAAATTTAAAATTGACGGAATTAACCGTACACTGGAAGAAGTCACCCAGGAATCGAGCGAAGATGTGTTTGAAGCACTCGACAAAGTTTACCAGGGGAATGTAGTTACAACTCCTTTAATGTTTGACCTGACCTATGCCGATGACAATGATGATGATGAAAATCAGAACAAACGTTACCGCAAACGTATAAAACGAATTTTCTGGTTGCTTTCGGTGGCACTGCCCTTTATTAAGCGACGTGTAAACCGCAAGCTAAAAAGCGATGAGTTGGCAGCAGCTTTTGATAAAATAAGAGACAATGTTAAACAGTTTGAAGATAGTTTTGATAGGAAATCGGATGAAGAAGTGGAGATTTTCGACAACGCCAACTACACCCAGCAAATTGCAGATTTGGAGTATTTAGCCAATAAATACGAAACTATAAAACCATTTTTCAGTGTCGATCCGCGCCGCGAATATAAAGGCAAAGTTAACCTGATAGAGAAACTGAAAGAGAAGATCATTGCCGAAGATGGTAGGTTTGCCGGGGTTAAACTTTATGCTCCGGCCGGATTCTCGCCAACCGATCCTGTTTTAATGGGTACAAGCAATAATCCCGGTATTTATGCTTTATGCCAGGAACATAAAATTCCAATTACGGTGCACAACTCAAATGGAGGATTTGCCTGTTTATCGTCGGTGCTAAAGGTACGTGGCGATGTACTCATTAACGGGAACATCGTAAAACCTAAAAAACCACTTGTTTTCGACGAACGCTTTTTTAGCCGTAAAGTGCATAAAGCCATTGCCGAACGCGCCAAGAAACTAAACCATCCGCAATTATGGGAACTTGTTATGAAAAAGTTTCCAAACCTAACCATCAATTTTGCCCACTTTGGAGGCAGCAGCCAGATAATGGACTACATAAATTATAATTTCCCGGAAGAACAAAAACGGGTTGATGAGGAAGAATTTGAGGATGCGATTTTGCCATTATCAGATAAAGACAAGGAGATTGTAAGAAAGGCTTATAAATTAAACCGCAAAAAAAGAATTCTGCGTGACGATCTCACCAATACTGAGCGTGCCGAAGTTTGGAATGTACTCTACAGCACTGGCTTTATCGATAACTGGGCAAAGGCAATTTTCGATATCGTAAAGAACCCTAAATATCCGAATGCTTATACGGATCTTTCCTGTTTTTCTGAAGGAACAATCATTGAATCGCCTGCCAACCAGGAATTAGTATTCAGCATAAGGGAAACGCTCCGCAACTTTAAAACGAGCTTTTTTGAGAAACTTACTGATTACGAAAAATCGAAAATACTTTATGGCTCCGATTATTACCTCACACAGTTTTTCGGACCGAGTATGGAACAATATTTCTCTGATTTTAAAATTGCGTTTGGCGATGATTTTGAAACCATCGCCAATGTAAATCCTACGCGCTTTTTAAACCTTTAAACCAATAAGAATAAAATGGAAAATTTATTAAAAATTGCTTTTTCGGAGTTGGGGACCGAAGAAATTATTGGCACAGAACATAATCCTGAAGTATTAAAATACGCTGAAGAAGCAGGCATAGCAGGCATTACAACTGATGAAATTCCGTGGTGCAGTAACTTCGTTAACTGGGTAGCGATGAAAGCCGGGCTGGTGTATACTAAAAAACCCAATGCCCGTTCGTGGTTAAATGCAGGTGTAAAAACCATAAATCCCGAACCGGGCGATGTAGTGGTTTTCTGGCGCGAAAGTCCCGAGTCGTGGAAAGGACACGTTGGTTTTTTCCTGGGTGTTTCTAACGACAAAAAACGTGTTTACTGCCTTGGCGGCAACCAGGGGAACCGCGTTTCTGTGTCGGCTTACCGCATAAATACTGTATTGTCTTATCAACGTTTGGCAGCGAGGCAGCAGCTCATTATTCCGGATCCGCTTTTACAAAAAGAAAGTAAAGGAGTTGCAGTTGTAGCTTTACAGGATGCACTAAAACTTTTAAACATTAACGTGGGTACTTCCGATGGAGATTTTGGCCCTAAAACGGAAAACGGCGTAAAAGAGTTGCAAACACGCTTACCCGATCTGGAAATTAACGGCGTTTATAACAATGAAACCCGCGACCTCTTGGAATCTTTATTTCAGGCTTAATAAATAAACATTTAATAGTTTACTCATCATTAAATCCAATAAATTATGACAACAAAAGTAGCAGACCTTACCCCCGAAGAATTTGTGACTCTTTTAGATGATTTTTATGCTGAACCCAAAAAACGTAACAAAATGACAGAAGCCGAGATCAAGGACCTTGCGATTCGCTTAAATGAAAAAATTGATGTCCCGTTTATCAAAGAAACCGGTGAAGAAAGAATTCTGGTGAAAATCATCTTTAAGATTGATACATTTTTATACGATCATCTGCCAAACGAATTTTACGATCTTATTCGTAGTTCCGACCAAGGAATTTCGAAAAAGGAAGCTAAACGTTTGGTGAGACGTTTAACACGACTTGCCAACGATAAAATTGATATTCCTTACCTACCAGAAGTAGCCGAACACTTTGCCATAAAATTTGTAATAGGCATGGTGGTTAAAGCAGCACGCAAAAAGCTTAATTTCGACGAGGTCAGGGCAAATTCAGCAGCAATATCTATTCCCGATTCTGATGAAGATATTGAAGCACTGGTTGACGATTGACCACACACGCCCCGATGTAACCGAAAACTTTGTATCTTAGAAGAAACGACACTATTATGAGTATCATTCGATTACACCGGGGCGATATTACCCAATTAAATGTTGATGCAATTGTTAACGCAGCCAATAAATCCTTGCTGGGAGGCGGAGGCGTTGATGGTGCAATTCACCGGGCAGCCGGCCCCGAACTTTTGTACGAATGTCGCCAACTTAACGGCTGCGAAACCGGAGATGCTAAAATTACCAAAGGTTATAATCTCCCGGCAAAACACATAATACATACTGTTGGACCAGTTTACAACGAGGGAAAATACAACGAAGCCCAAAAGTTGGCATCGTGTTACCACCGAAGTTTGGAGCTTGCACTCCAAAACGGTGTAAAAAGTATTGCCTTCCCGAATATTAGTACAGGAATTTACGGCTACCCGAAACAGGAGGCAGCAAAAATTGCCATTCAATCCTCAAAAGAATTTATTAAATCCAATCCCGAAATTGAGGAATTGATTTTCTGTGTGTTTGATGATGAAAATTACAGAATCTATAAAGACTTACTATAATTATCCTGAATGGTTATTAATCCGGGTGGCCGTGTTGATAAAGACATCAAATTTGTGAGTAAAATATAGGGGTTGCCTGAATAATATTAAATGTAGATATAATATTGGAAATCCTGTTCTTCCGGACTTTTTTATGCCCTACACCTCCAAAAATATGAAATCACGTTAATTTAAAACTAACTCCACAAAACCTTTTTATTGCCTTAACACCCATAATCAAATAATTGTCTACGTTTGCACTCCCTTTTGGAAAAGGACAAATTTGAAAACAAAATTAGACAATGATTACAGTATCGAATTTAAGAATACAGTTTGGGAAACGCGTACTTTTTCAGGACGTGAACATGAAGTTTATGTCCGGAAATTGCTACGGTGTTATCGGGGCAAACGGCGCAGGAAAATCAACCTTTTTAAAAGCAATCTCGGGGCGGATAGATGCTACTGCAGGACATATCTCGCTAGAACCGGGGGAGCGACTTTCGGTTCTTAGCCAGGATCACTTTGCTTTTGATGAGTTCTCTGTTCTAGATACTGTAATGAAAGGTCACTCTGAGCTATGGGACCTTATGAAAGAAAAGGATGCCCTTTACATGAAATCTGATTTTTCGGAAGCAGACGGAATTTTAGCCGGCGAACTGGAAGAAAAATTTGGCGACATGGGCGGATGGAATGCCGAAAGCGATGCAGCCACTTTGTTGAGTAACCTCGGTATTAAGGAAGAGTACCACTACACGCTGATGAAAGACATGAGCGGTAACCAGAAAGTTCGTGTTTTGCTGGCACAGGCTTTGTTCGGAAATCCCGACAACCTGTTGCTCGATGAGCCTACCAACGACCTCGACCTGGAAACCGTTGTTTGGTTGGAAAATTACCTGTCTAATTACGAGAATACGGTATTAGTTGTATCGCACGACCGTCACTTCCTGGATGCTATTTCTACACACACCATCGACATCGATTATAACGATATAAAAATGTTTGCCGGAAACTATAGTTTCTGGTACGAAAGTAGCCAGCTGGCACTGCGTCAGCAGCAGGCTCAAAACAAAAAAGCAGAGGAGAAGAAGAAGGAGTTACAGGAGTTTATTTCACGGTTTAGTGCCAACGTAGCCAAATCGAAACAAACGACCAGTCGCAAAAAAATGCTCGAGAAATTGAATGTTGAAGACATTCAACCATCAACACGAAAATATCCGGGAATTATTTTCACTCCTGAACGCGAGGCTGGCG
>DASQBW010000296.1:0-10537 GCA_035635015.1 Draconibacterium sp.
GAATCCATTGGCTACGAGCAGTTTTTAACAGCAGTACGTATGGAAAAAGCGGCGGAATTAATGGCCGAAACCGGCGAAACATGGTATGATCTGGTTCGTTTTGATTATGCCGACGGATTTGGTACAGGCTTTCAGGTTTCAGATGTAAAACTATCGGCCACCAATCCTGATAAATTTATCTTCCCGATTCCTTTCGAGTCACTGGAAGCAGGAGGAAACGTACTCGAACAAAATCCTTCATACGAATAAAAGCTAAAAAATTATAAACTCCGGGTGAAAGTTGATAAGAGATTCAGCTTTCCCCGGAAATTAATCTAAATAATATGAAACGAACATGAAATTTTTCATTCAAAACTTACAAAAAGAAGAATGAATAAATTTTATGTGAGAGCGACGGATGGAGCGGTTCCATCTGTCAAATTTGAATTTTTAAATCATCAGGAAATTAAAATTTATACAGATGAAACAAATTATTTTAGGAATATTGGTCCTGGCCTTTGCTGCATGTTCTCAGAAACCATTAGAGGAGGGTAAATACCGAATTTCAGGTGAAGTGGTTGGTATGGAAGAAGGCAATATTTATATGTATGGTGTTCAGGGTATTGATACCATAAACGTAGTAAAAGGGAAATTTCAGGTTGAAGATGAGATAGAAGGCCCTGTAAAGAGCCTGTACATATTAAAGGATGCTGAAGATCGGACAGTCGGAAATTCAATCAACTTGTTTGTTGAACCCGCGTTAATGAACCTGACCATTGATTATTCGGATTGGGGCAACTCGAAACTTACTGGTTCAACTGCACAGGATGAGGTATATAAGATGGATGCAATTGTAGAACAGATTTCGGCTAAATACACATCGGAATTAGATGCCATGGAAGAACTTAACGAAAAAATGCGTGAGGGACATAAAACAGGGGCATCCGAAGAAGAAATGAATGCAATGGAAGAGCAGTTAACCAAATTGAGAGAGAAACTTGAGCCCTTTTATACGGAATACAGGGAGGCTCAGCTGGCTTTTGTAAAAGACAATCCACGAGCCTATATAGGTCTTCAATACCTGCGTTTTTTAATTCAGGATATGGATTATAGTGAGGCGAGTGGAATTTATGCCGGCATGGCAGATACCTATAAAACTACTGCTTTAGCTAAAGAAATCGAAAAAGAGATTGAGAAAATGAAACTGGGAATACCGGGAGCAGTTGCAGGCGATTTTAATACCACCGACATTAACGGAAACCCTATTAAATTGGCCGATTTTAAAGGCAAATACCTTTTGATTGATTTTTGGGCAAGCTGGTGTGCACCATGCCGCGCCGGAAATCCGCATTTAATTGAGGTTTATAATAAATACAACGATAAAGGACTGGAAATACTGGGTGTTTCTGATGATGATAATAATCCTGAAGCATGGAAAAAGGCGGTAGAAAAGGATCAGGTAGGAATTTGGCATCACGTACTTCGCGGTTTTGAATTCAACCGCGAAACCATGGAGATGAACCGTGAAAATGATATCAGTGAAGGCTATAACATTCATACGCTTCCAACAAAAATTCTTGTAGGCCCCGACGGCGTAATTGTAGGCCGCTTTGGCGGTGGCGGCGGTACCGATGAAGATATGGATAAAATGTTGGCCGAAATTTTTAAAAATTAGAAAATGAATAGTAAAAAGTATCTGTTCGCCCTTGCAGCAATTGTAATTAGCCTTGGCGCTTTTGCCCAGGGTATTGTATTTGAAGACGGAACCTTTGAAGAGACACTGGCAAAGGCAAAAACCGAAAACAAAATGGTGTTTATGGATTGCTATACCACCTGGTGTGGCCCGTGTAAAGTCTTGTCGAAAGAGGTATTTCCCTTAAAAGAAGTTGGTGACTATTTTAATCAACATTTTGTGAGTATTAAAATAGATATGGAAAAGGGAGAGGGGATTGAACTGGCAAAAAAATATGCAGTCGCGGCCTTCCCAACCCTTTTATTTATGGATGCGGAAGGCAAAGTAATCCATACCCAGGTTGGAAGTACGGATGGACCAGGACTGATCGATCAGGCCAAAATCGCTTCAGATCCCAGCCGGCAAATAGGTGCTTTACATGAACGTTACGATAACGGTGATCGGGATATTAAATTTCTGAGCGATTACGTACAGGCGCTTGCCAGTGCCTATAACATGGATAAAATTAAGGAAGTTGGTGCCGGGTTAATCAAGATTACTCCACCTGAAAAACTGATGAATGAAGAGGCCTTCTTTATTTTGATGTATTCCGGAGCCCTTGAGTATGGCAGCCCTGCTTACAACTATCTTATTCAGAACAAAAACACGGCAATCAATACAGAAGGTGTTGGTGAAGAAAATTTCGAGAGTGTTTTAGCAAGATGTTTTTATGATTATTGTGTTGGCGTGGCTGAAAATGGTAGCCTAAAATCTGTGGAAGATGCCTTGCAGGCTACAAAGAAAGATTACCTCCTGGCTATGCACGGTGAGATTGAATCGGAAGTATACAGCACATATTATATGGCTCATAAAGAGTATGATAAATGGTTTGATCTAAGGTTAAAAAGTGCGGAAGAACTGATGGAGACAAATGAGAGCAGAGGAGCTGTCATTTTGATTCAGGCGGCGTATGAAGTTGCTGTGAGACCGGAGTTTGAAGAGGTTAATGTACTTACTCCAAAAGCCATTAAGGCTGTCGAGAACCTTATGAAAGCTGATATAGAAGGGGTGTCATCGGGATATTACTGCCTGGCCTGCCTTTATAAGAAGGAAGCCAATAAAGAAAAGGCATTAGTGAATATTAACGAATACCTGGCGGCATTAAAAGCACAGGAAAAAGAAGAAGACCAGCGAGTAATAAAATTAAAGGAAGAAATTGAAGCGATGTAGATTATTGCTGAAAACGCATTAACTCATTTTTTCATAGAATGTTAATGTAATGGGACTTGTTTTATCGCAGACAAGTCCCGTTTTTTTCCATATAACCGGAAAAACCACAGGTACTCCATAGAAAAAGTATTTGTTTTCATTAGTCCCTTCCCCCGGGAATAGTTTTAAGTAGTCGATAGGGTATTTGCGCTAGCAAATGCCCTATTTTAGTTTAGCGAGCAATAAAAACAGTAAGGCGAGTAAGATAAAATATAAAGCGAGTAAGATATAATATAAAGCGAGCAATTTAAAATATAAGGCGGGTAAGTTATATATATGAGCGAGTATTGCTCTCCTTACAAAATAGGATACCCACCTGATAAATTAACATCCTCGCCTGATAAAATAACATGCTTGCTTAACAAAACAACATACTTGCTTAACAAAAAACTATACTCGCAGCATAAAAAAGATTACTCTGTATTGATAAACTTTGTATATTCTTTTTCGCGTACCTGTTTTCCCTTATGTAGATGGATTTTGTCTTGATCTTTTCTGGTAGTTGTTTCTCCAAAATGGGCTGGTATATCCAATGTAGCGGCTTTTATCGTTTCTGAATACATATTTCCCCGCTTCACGAATCTCGCTTACCAGCTGATGCAGGTGCCAGAATGCTTTGTTTCGGTTCTGTTTTAATTCGGAATTGCAGTCGCGCTCTGTTTTAGCTACTGCCCATAATTCTGCCAGCATTTTTGAGGTGTTGGCCGCTTCTTCGAGTAAGGATAAATCAAAACCAATGTTAGTCAGAAGCACTGCGTTTGATCTTCCTAAATGAGCTAAATCATTCAGGTCCTGAATCAGATCCGTATAACCACGTCCTTTGGAAATGGAAGCCAGCAGGCTCAACAAAGCAGGTTTGTCCCTAAAAGCATAGCGCATAGCGCTTAAAAGTTCCTTACGTAATTGTATGGCCTGCGGTGCAGCTTTCCTCCATTGTAACTGCGATTTATTGGTTGTTTTCAATTGCTTATTCCAGTACGACTGGGCATTTTTGCAGTTTTCGATACGCAGGGGTAATTCGTCAATTTTTGCTGTTGAGATGCCAGCCGAATTAAGTTCTGCCACATCATCAAGGCACCATATGTGCAGATTATTGGCTTCCTGTAAAAAACTGGCAATTGACTGGCTGGGTTTGGTTGTTCTTCCCTTTGTTGATTTAAAAACGGTAGGGGCAGTATTCAGGTTCTTCTTGTTTTCCATTGTGCAATTCAGGTTTAAATTAAGATGAATGGTAATTGAGTCCCAAGTTACAAAATTCGGTTTATTCTGAAAAGAGCCGAACTGATAGCCAGGGATAATTGATGGATCTTATAGGATTTAATCCTCGCATCTTAGAGTGTGTTAAAAATTACTTTACAGGAATAGTCGAATAATATAAAATAGAATATTTAATTTTAACGAATTCATCAGATCCGGTATGCCGGGGGAACAAGATAACAATAAGGACAAACAATTTTTAATGATGAAATCAAAGAATATCCTTTTTTTGCTAATAGTTTGCAGCTTTACTCTGAATGCATGGGTGATTGAATCATATAAAGCTTCAAAAGCGGATTCCCTTGATGTTGAGATGGGATCATTTAAGTTCTCAAGCTCAGTATTTAACCTGGAGATATTAAAATCTTCTCATACAGTGGCCGGTTTGCATCCTGCAGATGAACCGGATTTCGATTTCACACCCGGAGAGTGGTTGTCAAACCGCAATAAAGCCGGTTATTACCACCTTGGTGACATCAACTTCAGAATAAGAACAACCGATGTGGAAGACTGGCAAAGTTATTCGTCGGCAGCTTCAAGAAAGCATGTTAGTACGATTGAAACAAAGGATGAGAATGTTCTGCTTGCTTCCGACCTTTCGGTACTTTTCCCGGAAGATGCACCGCTTAAAGTTACCCGCTACTGGCAGAAAGAGGATGATAATCTGGTTTTGCGTTTCGATATCAAAAATATTTCGAACACCAGTGTGGAACTTGGTGCCCTGGGTATCCCCCTTATTTTTAATAACAACCACTCTGATAAATCGCTTGATGAAGCACATGCTGAAAATGTATTTTACGATCCGTACATAGGGATGGATGCCGGTTATTTGCAGGTTATTCGTTTAAAAGGAAGCGGTCGGGTTTTAATGGTGCTGCCTTTCAGTGATTCTCCTTTCGAGGCTTACAATCCGCTGCTCGACGATCCAACAGTTCGTGGAATTACTTTCGAAGGATTCCACGAATGGATGATCCACAGCAAGGCATATGCAGAGAATGAATGGAAAGACGCCGAACAATGGAACACACCCACATCGGAAATTATAGAACCCGGAAAAACAAGGACAGTTGGATTAAAATTTGTACTTTCTGATTCCATCCATGCTATCGAAAATACGCTCATCCAACATGAAAGGCCTGTTGCGGTGGGAGTTCCCGGATACGTTTTGCCTCAGGATGTTCAGGCGGAATTATTCCTGAAATACGATGAGAAGATCAAAAAAATAAAAGTAGAACCTGAAGGTGCGATTGAACTCACCAGGCAAAAGCCTACCGAAAACAACTGGATTAAATATAGGATTCAGGGTAAAAAATGGGGGCGTGCCCGCCTGACGATCACATATAACGATGGATTAACGCAAACGATTAGTTATAAGGTGATTAAGCCGGAAGAACAAGTGGTTGCCGATAACGGACATTTTCTGACAACAGAACAATGGTTCGATCAGCCCGACGATTTGTTCGATCGTTCGCCAGCGGTAATTTCTTACGATTACGAAGAAAAGAAGCAGGTGACACAGGACAGCCGGGCCTGGATTTGTGGATTGAGTGACGAGGGTGGCGCAGGATCATGGCTCAATGCCATTATGAAGCAATTTGTAGTTCCCGATAAGGAAGAAATTGCCAGGTTGGAAGATTTTGTTCAGCAAACCATTTGGGGAGGTATTCAATACAAAGAAGGACCGCTAAAATATGGTGTTCGTAAAAGTATGTTTTATTACGAGCCCGATTCCATGCCTGCCGGTACTTACAGCAATGACATTAACTACAAAACCTGGGCAGCATGGGACAAGAAGCAAGCCATGTCGGCTGGACGTTCGTACAATTATTCACATGTTGCCGCCGCACACTGGGTAATGTATCGTTTGGCGAGAAATTACGAAGGTCTGGTAAAACAACAAAGCTGGGATTGGTACCTGCTGAATGCCTTTCAAACATCGATGGCTATGATGGAGTTCGCGCCATATTATGCCCAATTCGGACAAATGGAAGGCAGTGTGTTTTTACATATTCTTGATGATTTGAAAGCAGAAGGTCTGTGGGAATTTGCCCGCCAACTGGAGGAAAAGATGAAGGCCAGAACCCAACACTGGGCCTCGTTGAACTACCCGTTTGGCAGTGAAATGCCTTGGGATTCAACAGGTCAGGAAGAAGTTTACATGTGGTCGAACTATTTCGGATACCATGACAAAGCCCAAACCACATTACGAGCGATTCTGGCTTATATGCCAACTATCCCGCATTGGGCTTATAATGGGAATGCCCGTCGATATTGGGATTTCTTATACGGAGGGAAACTGTCGCGCATCGAACGCCAGATTCACCATTACGGATCAGGTTTAAATGCCATTCCGGTTCTGCACGAATATCGCCAAATGCCTGATGATCTGTACCTCTTACGTGTTGGTTATGGTGGATTACTGGGAACACTTTCGAACATTACCAAAGATGGTTTTGCTCCGGCGGCTTTTCATTCATTCCCGTCAACCTTAAAAAATGATGGCATTTCAGGAGATTACGGACCCGGTTTTTATGCTTACGCGGTGAACTCTTCAACGTATATGACACATCACGATGAGTTTGGATGGCTGGCATTTGGGGGCAACCTGAGCGAAAACGGAGACGTGGTAAAAGTAACCCTGACGACAGCAGCGAAATCGAGATTCTATTTGGCACCATTGAAGTTATGGCTCACACTTGACGCGGGTAAATTTAAGTCGGTGTCATACAATAAAACCACAGAAGAAGTTACGCTTGAAATAGGCGAGGCCAATGACTTTACGCCGAATGCCTACCTAAGGGTCAAGACAATGGACGGTTCAGATTTGGAAGTGGAACTTGCCGGTTATACCAATAATGAACGAGGTCAGTTCGTTCTTCCCTTGTCTCAGAACATTACTAAAGTCAATATAAACTAGTGTCATGCCATTCAGCTGCTAATTTGTATACAAAATAAGATCGATAAGATGAAGATTAATATATTGTTCGTAGGAATAGTCTTGAGCTTTTTTGCATGGAATATATCTCCGGTATTTGCGCAAAACGGCGATCAGATCTTGGATGGAATTGGCGAAACAGCATTAATTGCCCGCTACACATTTCAAGGAGATGTAAAAGATTGGTCGCGTAATAATCTGCATGGAAGCATACAGGGGAACGCTTTCAAATTTGAGGAAGACGAACAGTTTGGCCTGGTACTTTCTTTATCGGGTGATGGAGAAACGTATGTTGCTATTCCGGGAGAATTGGGAAGGGGAGAAGAATCGTTAAGTATCAGCGGATGGATTTACCTGCGTTCACCCAAAAGCGGGCAGGTGTTTTTTGACTTTGGAAAAAACGACGAGTCGCATTTTTATGTTGTACCGTCCGGAACTAAAAACACAGAAGGTTTTCTGGCTGAAATTATCAGCAATGAAAGTAATTACCTTGCAAGTTCGCCATCGGTGGCACCTTATAAATGGACCCATTTGGCGGTCGTTATCGATATTCCGTCAAAAACTTTGAGTACGTATGTTAACGGGAAGCTTGCTGGCGAAGCAAAGAATGTGGAGATGGAGCTTAGCCAGCTCTTCGATAACAATTCGGCAAAAAACAATAAACTATATATTGGTAAATCATTGGTTTCTGATAATCAATATCTGAATGCCAGGTTATCTGATTTCCGTATCTACCGAATTCCTTTAAGTGAAAGCCAGATTACGGCTATTCACAACAACGCTTTAGAAGAGGGAGAAAGCGCAGTAAGAACCCGGATTGAGCCCGACAATGATCTTCCTGTGTTCCCCGAAACAACTCCCCAGTTGTATAACGAATTTTTAACTGGTGTGTCGGTTATTGAGGTGGAAACTGTTGTGGGAACTCTTCCAAGGCTACCACGTTTTTTGAGCGGTGTTTATACAGAAAATACTGAAGGGCCGGATGTAAGGGTGCTTTGGCCAGCACCGGAAGATAACAGTATGGTACAAACCCCCGGGAAATATACATTAACGGGTCGTGTACCCGGAACAAGTATTCGCCCCAAAGCAATTGTTACAGTAAATGAGAAAAAGGCAGCTGCAACACCCGATCGTACGCTCGAAGTATTTAATCTTGACCAGGTTACTTTAGATGCTGATACTTATGGTAATACAACAAAATTTATCGAGAACCGTGATAAATTTATTGATGGACTCGCCAAAACAAATCCGGATGATTTTCTTTATATGTTTCGTAATGCTTTCGGACAGCAACAACCGGAGGGCGCAGAACCGTTGGGAGTATGGGACAGTCAGGAAACTAAATTGCGTGGCCATGCTACCGGCCATTTTTTAAGTGCCCTCGCTCAGTCCTATGCAAGTACTTCCTATAATAAGTCGTTACAGGCCAATTTTGCCGGCAAGATGGAATACATGGTGAATGTGCTTTTCGAATTATCGCAATTGTCGGGAAATCCAAAAACTGCCGGAAGCGAAAATGTATCTGATCCGTTGTTCGTACCACCTGGTCCGGGCAGATCAGATTTTGATTCTGATTTAAGCGAAGAAGGCATCCGTAACGACTATTGGAACTGGGGCAAAGGATTTATAAGCGCATATCCGCCAGACCAGTTTATTATGCTGGAAAACGGAGCAAGTTATGGAACAGACAGTACCAAAATATGGGCTCCTTACTACACCTTGCATAAAATCCTTGCCGGGTTAATGGATATTTATGAGGTCAGCGGAAATGAAAAAGCGCTAAAAATAGTGACAGGCATGGGCGATTGGGTGTATGCCCGATTGAGCCAGCTGCCAACTCAAACACTTATTCGCATGTGGAACAGGTACATTGCCGGAGAGTTTGGAGGAATGAACGAAGCCATGGCACGACTGTACCGCTTAACCAACGAACCTCGATATTTGGAAACTGCACAGTTGTTTGATAACATCAGCGTATTTTATGGCGATGCAGAGCATTCGCATGGCCTGGCAAAAAATGTTGATATGTTTCGTGGATTGCATGCCAACCAGCATATCCCACAAATTATTGGAGCGCTGGAAATTTATCGTGGTTCAGAAACCCCGGAATATTTTCACATAGCTGATAATTTTTGGGACATGACCACCAATGATTATATGTACAGCATTGGCGGTGTGGCCGGAGCCCGTAATCCGGCAAACGCAGAATGTTTCACCAGTCAGCCTGCATCACTTTATGAAAATGGATTTTCGTCCGGTGGACAGAATGAAACCTGTGCCACATATAACATGCTCAAATTAACCCGAAACCTTTTTCTCTTTGATCATCGCGGGGAGTTGATGGATTATTACGAACGCGGTTTATACAATCATATTCTTGCTTCTGTTGCTGAGGATTCTCCTGCCAATACGTATCATGTACCTTTAAGACCGGGTTCTGTGAAGCATTTTAGTAATTCCGAAATGCACGGATTTACGTGTTGCAACGGTACAGCCCTCGAAAGCAGCACAAAACTTCAAAACTCCATTTATTTTAAAAGCGCAGACAATCAGGCTTTATATGTCAACCTTTTTATTCCTTCTACCCTAAACTGGACAGAAAAGAATATTACAGTGAAGCAGGCTACAGCTTTCCCAAAAGAAGATCGTACCGTTTTAACGATCAGCGGGAGAGGCAGGTTTGATATTAAGGTCCGCATACCACATTGGGCCACCAAAGGTTTTTTTGTGAAGATTAATGGTGAGAAAGAAAAAGTTGATGTTGTGCCAGGAAGCTACCTTTCGTTAAGCCGAAGATGGAAAGATGGGGATACAATTGAGTTGCGCATGCCTTTTCATTTTTACTTGGAACCGGTAATGGATCAGCAAAATATTGCCAGTTTGTTTTATGGGCCGGTTTTACTTTCAGCACAGGAAGACGAGCCACGTAAAGAGTGGCGTAAAGTAACTTTAAATGCCTCAGATATCAGTAAATCGATTTCAGGTGATCCGGGACAGTTACAGTTTACTATTGACGGAATTGAGTTTAAACCCTTTTATGAAACCTACGGACGGCATTCGGTTTATCTCGATGTAACCTTAAAATAATGCAAGGTTTCAACCAATAAGTAATTCGTTCAGGAAAATGAGCTAGACAGGTTGAGTTTATTTTAGCTATCCGTTATATATGATTTACAGCATCCGCTTTATCCTTCAAAATTATTTTAAATAAATTGGTAAATAGTATTCATCCTTTTAACGGGAAAAGGTGTCTTGCTTATAGACAGCACAGTTTTTTCACAGATGGTTAAATTTGTAAAAGGCAAAAAGGTATCCACGTGAGTGGATGCCTTTTTATTTTTTACAAATCAGCATGAAATGGAATTATTTTAAAATCGAACTCAGGGTATTACCAACCTCCGGTTAGTTGACAAATCGCATACGCG
>DASQBW010000297.1:0-5394 GCA_035635015.1 Draconibacterium sp.
GCATCCTTGTTGTTGAAGACTTCAATTTTGAAGCTCCAAAAACAAAAGAGATGGTAGCACTACAAAACAATCTGCAAATTGCTGAAAAAAAGGCACTTTTCGTTTTACCAACTGAAAATAATAACATATATTTGTCGTCGCGAAATTTGCAAGACGTATCGGTTGTAATTGCTTCAGAGTTAAGTACTTATCAGATTTTGAACGCAAAAGCCATAGTGCTTTGCGAGGGATCTGTTGCGAAAATTGAAGAAGCATTTAAACTTTAACGGATAAAAAAAGATGGAAATTTTAGTAAAACCATTAGTTACAGAAAAAATGACCGACCAGTCGGAACGTTTTAACCGTTACGGTTTTGTGGTAAATCGCAAAGCAAGTAAACCCGAAATTAAAAAGGCTGTTGAAGACCTTTATAATGTTAAGGTTGAAAGCGTAAATACCATGGTTTACGGTGGCAAGGTTAAATCAAGATACACCAAAGGTGGTATTATTACCGGAAAAACAGCAGCTTTTAAAAAAGCTATTGTTACGTTGGTTGAAGGAGATAGTATTGACTTTTATAGTAATATATAATAGTATATAATTAATAAGTATTATGGCAGTAAGAAAACTGAAACCAGTAACTCCGGGTCAGAGGCACAAAGTAATTGGTGCTTTTGATACCATTACTGCATCTACACCTGAAAAATCATTGTTGGAGCCCATTAAAAAGTCCGGTGGTCGTAATAACCAGGGACGCATGACAATGAGGTATATAGGTGGGGGACATAAACGCAAATACCGTGTAATCGACTTTATGCGCGATAAAGACGGTGTTGCAGCTGTTGTCGATTCAATTCAGTACGATCCAAATCGTACTGCTCGCATCGCACTTCTGAAATATGAAGACGGTGAAAAACGTTACATGATTGCGCCTAACGGGTTGCAAGTTGGCCAAACTGTAAAGAGCGGTACCGGAATCGAACCTGAAATCGGGAATTGTCTTCCCCTGGCTGAAATACCTCTTGGTACTTTGGTTCACAACATAGAACTTCATCCTAATCAGGGTGGAGTGATGGCACGTAGTGCAGGTGCTTATGCACAATTGACCTCACGTGAAGGCAAATATGCGATTTTGAAATTGCCTTCAGGCGAATCTCGTATGGTACTTACGTCCTGCAGGGCTACAGTAGGTACGGTTGGAAATACAGAACATAACATCGAGAAATCGGGTAAAGCCGGTCGCTCTCGTTGGTTAGGAAGAAGACCTCGTGTTCGTGGTGTAGTAATGAATCCTGTCGATCACCCAATGGGTGGTGGTGAAGGCCGAAACTCAGGAGGACACCCAAGATCACGTAAAGGTTTGCTTGCGAAAGGTTATAAAACCCGTTCGAAGAAAAAAGCTTCCAACAAGTATATTGTAGAACGTAGGAAAAAATAGTAAAAAGGAATAAATTATGAGTCGTTCATTAAAAAAAGGCCCGTTTATCGATTTCAACCTGGAACGTAAAGTTGTAGCGATGAATGAATCGAACAAAAAGTCGGTTGTAAAAACCTGGGCCAGGGCATCAGTAATTTCTCCTGATTTTGTAGGACATACTATTGCAGTACATAACGGAAACAAATTCATCCCGGTATACGTCACCGAAAACATGGTGGGACACCGTTTGGGCGAATTTGCTCCAACCCGTACATTCAGGGGGCATGCTGGTAATAAGAAAAGATAGGCATTAATATTTAAAAAGTAAGTACAATGGGTGCCAGAAAAAGACTAGCAGCTGAGAAAAGAAAAGAAGAGAAAAAACAACAATATTTTGCTGTTTTGCGCAACTGCCCTACATCTCCAAGGAAAATGAGGCTTGTAGCCGATATGATCCGCGGAATGGAGGTTAATAAAGCTTTAGATGTATTGAAGTATTCTTCAAAAGAAGCATCGGGCAGGGTAGAGAAACTTCTGCTTTCGGCGATTGCCAATTGGCAGGCTAAAAACGAAGGAGTTCGTTTAGAAGAAAGTGAACTTTACGTATCACAAATCATGGTAGATTCAGGTCGTATTTTGAAACGTTTACGTCCGGCTCCCCAGGGTCGTGCACACCGTATCAGAAAACGCTCAAATCACGTGACTATATACGTAGATAGTAAAGAAAGTGTTGTTGAAGAAAACCTTAATTAATAGTACATGGGACAAAAAGTAAATCCGATTTCAAATCGTTTGGGATTCATTAAAGGATGGGACTCAAACTGGTTCGGTGGTGATAACTATGGCGATAAGCTGGTTGAAGACCAAAAGATCAGGAAATACCTGAATGCTCGTTTGGCCAAAGCCAGTATTTCAAGAATCGTTATTGAACGTACCTTGAAGCTAATTACCATCACTGTTCATACTTCGCGACCAGGTATTATTATTGGTAAAGGTGGTCAGGAAGTTGACAAATTAAAAGAAGAATTAAAAAACATTACCAAAAAAGAGGTTCAAATCAACATTTTCGAGATTAAACGTCCTGAACTTGATGCAAAAATCGTTGCAAATAACATTGCACGTCAAATCGAGGGTAAGATAGCTTACCGCAGGGCAACTAAGATGGCCATTGCTTCAACCATGAGAATGGGAGCCGAAGGAATCAAAGTATTGGTTTCAGGTAGGTTAAACGGAGCAGAAATGGCTCGTTCTGAAATGTATAAAGACGGCCGTACTCCGCTACATACTTTGCGTGCAGATATTGACTACGCATTGGCTGAAGCTTTAACAAAAACCGGGTTGGTTGGCGTAAAAGTTTGGATTTGTAAGGGTATGGTATACGGAAACCGTGACCTTTCACCTAACGTTGGACAAAAGTCTGGACGTCCGGGAGGAAACCAAAGAGGTGGTGGTGGAAACCGTAACCGTCGTAGAAAATAGTGGTTTAACACTCATAATATAAAAAAGGATGTTACAGCCAAGAAAAGTAAAATTTAGAAGAGTACAGAAGGGCCGAATTAAAGGTAATGCACAACGCGGAAACCAGTTAGCATTCGGTTCATTTGGAATAAAGTCGTTGGAAGAATCGTGGCTTACCGGTAGGCAGATTGAAGCTGCCAGGGTTGCGGTAACACGTTACATGCAACGTCGAGGACAAATATGGATTCGTGTATTCCCCGATAAACCTATTACTAAAAAGCCAGCCGAAGTAAGGATGGGTAAAGGTAAAGGTGCTCCTGAAGGATTTGTTGCTCCGATAGCTCCGGGTCGTATTATTATTGAAGCTGATGGCGTTCCGATGGAAATGGCCAAAGAAGCTTTAAGACTTGCCGCTCAGAAACTACCGGTAAAAACAAAGTTTATGGTTAGACGTGATTATGTTGAAGAATAAAATTAGGTGATCATGAAAGTAAGTGAAATCAAAGAAATGACGGAAAACGAAATCGTTGAACGTCTGCAAATTGAAAAAGAAAATCTTGTTCGCCTGAAGTTAAATCATGCCGTATCGCCGCTTGAAAATTCGAATAAGCTTAAAGAAGCTAAAGCAACGATTGCACGATTAAAGACAATTCTTCGCGAAAGAGAATTAAACGAAAATCAGAAGTAATTCAACGATGGAAAATAAAGTAAGAAATCTCAGAAAAGAGAGAATCGGGGTCGTTGTTAGTGATAAAATGGATAAATCGATTGTAGTAGCCGAAAAACGTAAAGTGAAGCACGCAATCTATGGTAAGTTCGTTAACAAAACGACTAAATTCCATGTCCACGATGAGAAAAATGATTGCAACGTTGGCGATACAGTAAGGATTATGGAAACTCGTCCTTTAAGTAAAACCAAATGTTGGCGAGTAGTTGAAATAATAGAAAGAGCTAAGTAATCATGGTACAACAAGAATCAAGATGTTCAGTAGCCGACAACAGTGGAGCTAAAGAGGTTTTGGTAATCCGTGTATTAGGCGGAACCCGTAAACGTTATGCAACATTGGGCGACACTGTCGTGGTTACTGTTAAAAGTGCACTAGCTGGTGGCGAAATGAAGAAAGGTACTGTTTCTCGCGCTATTGTTGTTCGTACGAAAAAAGAAAATCGTCGACAGGACGGTTCTTACATTCGTTTCGATGATAACGCAGTAGTACTTCTTAACAGCGCCGGAGAAATGCGTGGAACACGTATTTTTGGGCCGGTAGCACGTGAATTACGCGAGAAGAACATGAAAATTATTTCACTCGCTCCAGAAGTATTGTAAATAGAAAAAAGCTCAAAATGCAGAAAAAGTTACACATAAAAAAAGGTGACACTGTGGTTGTGATTGCTGGTAACAGTAAAGGCCAAAAAGGTCGGGTACTGGAAGTAATCAGAAAAAACGACAGAGCAATAGTTGAAGGTGTTAACATGATGAAAAAGCATACCAAACCAAACGCGGAAACGCCACAGGGAGGTATCATCGAACAGGAAGCACCAGTGCATATTTCAAACTTAATGTTAGTAGATCCTAAAACAGGAGAAGCTACACGTATAAGTAGGAAATTGAATGACAAAGGTAAATTAGTTCGTATTTCTAAAAAATCAGGAGAGGAGATTCAGTAATGGCTTACGTACCAACTCTTAAGAAGAAATATCAGGAAGAAATAATCCCTTCATTAAAGAACGAGTTCGATTACTCTTCTGTAATGCAGGTTCCGAAATTAGAAAAGATTATCCTTAATCAAGGTTGTGGAGCAGCAATCGCCGACAAAAAACTGATCGACGTAGCCCAAACCGAAATGACTATGATCGCCGGCCAAAAAGCCGTACAAACTGTGTCAAAAAAGGATATCTCTAATTTCAAATTGAGAAAGAAAATGCCAATTGGCGTGCGTGTTACATTACGTCGCGACCAAATGTACGAATTCTTAGACCGCTTAATTGCTGTGGCATTGCCACGTATT
Source organism: Draconibacterium sp. (assembly GCA_035635015.1). Classification (GTDB taxonomy): domain Bacteria; phylum Bacteroidota; class Bacteroidia; order Bacteroidales; family Prolixibacteraceae; genus Draconibacterium. The sequence goes on from DASQBW010000297.1 coordinate 4,864, forward strand.
CGCGACTTTAAAGGTATCGAAAGCAAAATGGACGGCCGTGGAAACTACACACTTGGCGTTCCGGAACAAATTATATTCCCCGAGATCGTACTTGATAAAGTAAGTAAGATTAACGGAATGAATATTACCTTTGTCACTTCTGCAAAAACCGATGAAGAAGGTTTTGCTTTGTTGAAAGAATTAGGTTTACCATTTAAAAACGTAAAAAAGAACTAAAAAATGGCTAAAGAATCAATGAAAGCACGCGAAGTGAAACGTGCAAAATTAGTTGAGAAATACGCCGAAAAACGTGCCAGGCTGAAAGCTGAAGGCGACTATGTAGGTTTGCAAAAGCTTCCTAAAAACTCGTCGAAAGTACGTTTACACAACCGTTGTAAACTTACAGGTAGACCAAAAGGTTATATGCGCCAATTTGGAATAAGCAGGATCCAATTTAGAGAAATGGCTTCTTCAGGATTAATCCCTGGTGTAAAGAAAGCAAGTTGGTAGATTTTAGGACGATTAGATAAAAAGTAGAATAATGAATACTGA
>DASQBW010000298.1:0-2075 GCA_035635015.1 Draconibacterium sp.
ATATTCAAAAGTTGTCAAATGATTACACAATGAAGTTTATAATTATTAACTTTAAACGATGATTAATATCAATCGGTACATATTAGTTATCACTATTACATTATTTTTATTGAGCAGTTGTAATGACAAGGATAATTTACACCATTTCTATACTAAAGGTCTATTATCGGACATCTCCAATGATGGGCATTATAGTTATTATATCGTAATCCCTCAAGCAGGATGCCCTGGTTGTATATCTAATTCAGAGGATTTCTTATTACAACATAAAGACAGTGACAAGTATTTTTTTGTAATTACCAACTATTCTTCAAAAAAGGCCCTCTTTCTCAAGCTAGGAAATGATTTAAAAGATTACAATAATGTTCTATTCGATTCAACTAATAACTATTTTGCAAATTCTTTTGAAGAGAGTATATACCCAATTTCGATAAAATTAAACTATAATGATATTGAAGAAGTTAGCATTGGCATACCGTAGATTAGAACTTATTAAGATAAGTTTTTTAATATCCAATTTCACTAGTGGATATTAAAATTTAACAAATGTTCTTTGAAATTCTTTGTTAGTCGTACTTGTAGCGATATTTAATAGCTTGACAATTTGAATTGAAAATTTGGACTTTTGCATGTAAACAAGCGATCATTCATGAACCAAGGCAAATATATCTTCAGTCAACTTAAAGATTTTTTTTGCAAACTTGTATTCAATGGAATTGTCAGCAAAAACAACGGGAATAAGTATTTAAAAACTTTTACACGTTGGAATCAAATGTTATGTATGGTATTTGGAGTGCTTACTTCAAGGGACATTATTAGAGATTTACTCTTGAGTGTTGAAGCTCATATATCTATTTGTTTTCATCTCAGACTTAGTTTAACCAGTAACCAAAAAAAAACCTGGGCAAAGCCAATGAAAACATAGCTATAAAGTCTTTGTGAACTTTGCTTATGTATTGATAGAGGAAGTACCCTAAAGCTTTAACATATCGGGAATTGGGGTCAACGTTGAAGGCAACATTCATGCATTTGATTCTTCAATAATTGACCTTTGTTAGTGTATTTGGTAGGCAGAGTTTCGGAAAACAAAAGGTGGTTTTAGACTACACACTTTATAAGATATTAAAGCATCAATAACGCGTTTTTGTATGTGTCAAATGCTAAATTGGATGATGTAAATGCACTTGATTTGATCTCATATGAGCATTGATGTTTTAGTGTGATCGACAAAGCCTACATCGATTTTATAAGATTATATCTTCTATACTAGCAGTGGGCTTTCTTTGTTACATGGGTAAAAGATAACATGCGTTTCAAGTGGATACATTCAAACTTTGTCTACAAAGCTACCAGAGTGAGATATGATCAAATTGGCAAGCCGGAAATTTACTTCCTAAGCAGAGCTTAACCAGAAAAGCTTTGGAGAGTAAAACACTGTGATTATGAAACATATAAGGAACTTATTTCCCTTGCCAACAATATGAAACTTGAACCTGACTAAGAGCATACTTATATAAAAAAAGCATAGGAAAGTTGAGCTATCTTCTTCGGGGATGAAACAGCAGCTAAAAATAAAATCTTTTGGGGAACACTATTATACTGTAGATGTCCAAATGTATTATGCGTTCATCGCATACTGTAGTGTTGCTGGAATTGGTAACGGATTAATAGTTGACTGCTCAAACTACAAATTGAAAATAGACGAAGTCAAATTCTGCAAACCCTTAGCACATCTCCTCTCGACAAAACTACTGTAAGCGAGGCGCTTACAAAGCACTAGCAAGGATATCAAAGTATTAAATATATATAAACAACCAATAAACTGAGGATTATAAAATCCGTTAATGAATCATTTTTTTGATTAACACCTTTATTATGATGAGATTATTTAATTTAAAATTAAAGTACTGTATATTTTTTGTCTTGCTAGTCATCTTATGGAGATGCAAAACGACAGATCAAGAAAATAGTAATAATCGAATAAGTTTTAAAAATGCCATTTCCCAAATTGGTTTACTTCAAGATATTTCTGACTCCATAAGATTCACTTTTCTTGAAAAGGATAAGGATAATCC